>NZ_CP194010.1:3787500-4042762 GCF_042055075.2 Roseobacter phycocola
TGATCTCAGTTCGGTTCCACCTCGGTGGAAGGTTCATAGCAAGGTGTTTCCTCGCTGCGTTGTGGATATCCCGGCTGAAACGAACAGAGTTGTCCAAGTCAAGTACACTAACCTAAGGTTCATCCAATCGACATCGGATGAACCGGGAAAGTATGCTTTTGGTTCAGAATAAGGACTGCATTTAGTTACCAGCTGTGCAGTCGCGATTGACGTAAGTCTTTCTTTTTCTGGATCAAATCAAGCGCGAGAAGGGCGTTTGGTGAATGCCTTGGCAGTAAGAGGCGATGAAAGACGTGATACTCTGCGATAAGCCATGGGGAGGTGAGAATAACCTTTGATCCATGGATTTCTGAATGGGGCAACCCACCTGATACTGTGTTATTATTGCTCTTCGGAGCAGCTAATAATGCGGTAAAACAGGTACTTATAGACTGAATACATAGGTTTATAAGAGCAAACCCGGGGAACTGAAACATCTAAGTACCCGGAGGAAAGGAAATCAATTGATACTCCCCTAGTAGCGGCGAGCGAACGGGGACCAGCCGAGCCATGAGTGTGGTCAGAATGCGTTGGAATGCGCAACCATAGTGGGTGATAGTCCCGTACGAGAAGCATGATTGGACGTATTAAGTAGGGCGGGACACGTGAAATCCTGTCTGAAGATCGGAGGACCACCTTCGAAGGCTAAGTACTCCTTACTGACCGATAGTGAACCAGTACCGTGAGGGAAAGGTGAAAAGCACCCCGACGAGGGGAGTGAAACAGTACCTGAAACCGAACGCCTACAATCAGTCGGAGCTTGACTGGAGTTCAATTTGGATGTCATTGGAAGCTATGAAATATTTTGCTTCCATACTGACTTTCACACTGACAACATCAACCGCTTTTGCAGGTGACTATGTCATCGGCTTAGGCGTAGATGATGTCTTTGACCAAACAGATACTACGACCGGAGCGGTTGTTATAGAGTATCACGCAGACCCGTTTTACGACGGTGCCCGCGCTGACTACTCATTTGCAGCAGCAGGTCAGGTTGATGGAGATGGTGACATCTTCATCGGCATTGGTGTCCATGCGGAATGGTCCATCGGGACCGGGCCGTGGTTCGTAGAAGGCAGCTTTATGCCTGGTTACTACGACGAAGGGTCTGACGGCAGTGATCTGGGCGGCAACGTTCAGTTCAGGACGCTTCTCGGTGTCGGCTACAGGCTGACCGAAACGAGCAGCATTTCGCTGGCCATCGACCATCGGTCAAATGCAGACATCGAGGATATCAACCCCGGCAATGAAACGCTGGCGTTGCGCTATACCATCGGTTTCTGAAGCAATCCAAATTGATCTCCAGTCTTGTGACGGCGTACCTTTTGTATAATGGGTCATCGACTTGGTCTCACGAGCAAGCTTAAGCCGTTAGGTGTAGGCGCAGCGAAAGCGAGTCTTAATAGGGCGTCGAGTTCGTGGGATCAGACCCGAAACCGAGTGATCTAGGCATGGCCAGGTTGAAGGTAAGGTAACACTTACTGGAGGACCGAACCCACATCCGTTGAAAAGGATCGGGATGAGCTGTGCCTAGGGGTGAAAGGCCAATCAAACTCGGAGATAGCTGGTTCTCTGCGAAATCTATTTAGGTAGAGCGTCATCCGAATACCCTCGGGGGTAGAGCACTGGATGGGTAATGGGGCCCCACAGGCTTACTGATCCTAACCAAACTCCGAATACCGAGGAGTACTAGATGGCAGACACACGGCGAATGCTAACGTCCGTCGTGGAGAGGGAAACAACCCTGACCTACAGCTAAGGCCCCTAATTCATGGCTAAGTGGGAAAGCAGGTGGGACGACCAAAACAACCAGGAGGTTGGCTTAGAAGCAGCCATCCTTTAAAGATAGCGTAACAGCTCACTGGTCTAAATAAGTTGTCCTGCGGCGAAGATGTAACGGGGCTCAAGCCATGAGCCGAAGCTTAGGATGCATTTATTGCATGGTAGCAGAGCGTAGTGTGACATAACTCCATGTCTCCTTAACCCTTCGGGGTATTGGAGACACGGAGTTTTCTGTGAAGCCGGCGCGTGAGCGATCCGGTGGAGAGATCACTAGTGAGAATGATGACATGAGTAGCGACAAAGAGTGTGAGAGACACTCTCGCCGAAAGTCCAAGGGTTCCTGCTTAAAGCTAATCTGAGCAGGGTAAGCCGACCCCTAAGGCGAGGCCGAAAGGCGTAGTCGATGGGAACCAGGTTAATATTCCTGGGCCAGATGGAAGTGACGGATCTCGAAGGTTGTTCATCCTTATCGGATTGGATGGGCCGCTCAGAGGTTCCTGGAAATAGCTCCATCATAAGATCGTACCCTAAACCGACACAGGTGGACTGGTAGAGCATACCAAGGCGCTTGAGAGAACGATGTTGAAGGAACTCGGCAAAATACCTCCGTAAGTTCGCGAGAAGGAGGCCCAGTTTCTACGCAAGTATTGGCTGGGGGCACAAACCAGGGGGTGGCGACTGTTTATTAAAAACACAGGGCTCTGCGAAGTCGCAAGACGACGTATAGGGTCTGACGCCTGCCCGGTGCCTGAAGGTTAAAAGGAGGGGTGAGAGCTCTGAATTGAAGCCCAGGTAAACGGCGGCCGTAACTATAACGGTCCTAAGGTAGCGAAATTCCTTGTCGGGTAAGTTCCGACCTGCACGAATGGCGTAACGACTTCCCCGCTGTCTCCAACATCGACTCAGCGAAATTGAATTACCTGTCAAGATGCAGGTTTCCCGCGGTTAGACGGAAAGACCCCGTGCACCTTTACTACAGCTTCACACTGGCATCAGGCCAAGCATGTGCAGGATAGGTGGTGGGCTTTGAAGCAGGAACGCCAGTTTCTGTGGAGCCTCCCTTGAGATACCACCCTTGCTTTGCTTGATGTCTAACCGCGGTCCGTTAGCCGGATCCGGGACCCTGTGTGGCGGGTAGTTTGACTGGGGCGGTCGCCTCCTAAAGCGTAACGGAGGCGCGCGAAGGTTGGCTCAGAGCGGTCGGAAATCGCTCGTTGAGTGCAATGGCAGAAGCCAGCCTGACTGCGAGACTGACAAGTCGAGCAGAGTCGAAAGACGGCCATAGTGATCCGGTGGTCCCAAGTGGGAGGGCCATCGCTCAACGGATAAAAGGTACGCCGGGGATAACAGGCTGATACTGCCCAAGAGTCCATATCGACGGCAGTGTTTGGCACCTCGATGTCGGCTCATCTCATCCTGGGGCTGGAGCAGGTCCCAAGGGTACGGCTGTTCGCCGTTTAAAGAGGTACGTGAGCTGGGTTTAGAACGTCGTGAGACAGTTCGGTCCCTATCTTCCGTGGGTGTAGGATACTTGAGAGGAGTTGCCCCTAGTACGAGAGGACCGGGGTGAACGATCCACTGGTGGACCTGTTGTTGCGCCAGCAGCAGTGCAGGGTAGCTATGATCGGAAAGGATAACCGCTGAAGGCATCTAAGCGGGAAGCCCCCCTCAAAACAAGGTATCCCTGAGGGCCGAGGTAGACCACCTCGTCGATAGGCCAGAGATGTAAGCACAGCAATGTGTTCAGTTGACTGGTACTAATTGCCCGATAGGCTTGATTTGATCCAGTAGAAGAGAGATTTTCTATCAGGTTCAAAAGCATACACAACACACAGTCGTACGCGACTTGGACAGAGGTTTTTCATGGTTTGGTGATCATAGCGCAAGTGAAACACCCAGCCCCATCCCGAACCTGGCAGTTAAGCACTGTAGCGCCGATGGTACTGCGTCTTAAGGCGTGGGAGAGTAGGTCATCGCCAAACCTAGTAAAACCTCTGATCGTATCTCTCTTTCGATGCGCCTCATATCAGACCTGAACTGAGGCACCGCAGATTGGCGCGGGATGGAGCAGCCCGGTAGCTCGTCAGGCTCATAACCTGAAGGTCGTAGGTTCAAATCCTACTCCCGCAACCAAAAAAACCCACCGTTCGTTCGGTGGGTTTTTTGTCGTTTGGCAGTTTGGTTTTTTGTGGTCAGCTGGCGCGGCCAGTGTCCCGGATTAATTTTTGCGTGTTTTCTGTTCCGCGAAAGCGCAAAGCAGCGGCTCATGATCTAAAAACGGTGCCCGTCAATTCGTGATACCAGGTGGCGGTCTTCAGACATTGACAGTGATTGCGTCGGTACTGCGACCGCGGTCAGAAAAGCTGGTTAGATAAACTCGTCAATTTTAAGCGGCCACGTTGGTTTGAGCTTACATCAGGATTTTGGTAAAGGCGCCCGTGCCTCGTTTGCTATGTCTCGGACAGTGACTGGTCCTGAATTTTCCGAACCGGATGCAAAAGGTAGCTGAGAATGGATCGCTCGCCGGTAAGGATATCGGCTGTGACCGTCATACCAGGGCGAACGGACACATCCGAAAGCCCGGCTGACCCGCCTGATGGTAAGTCTACAGTGACGCGATAGACCACTTCTCCTGTATCCGCAGTGAAACTGGTCGGAGAAACTTCCGAAACGCTGGCCGATATTGCCCCAAACCGGGTAAAATCAAAACTCATAATCTTGAGGCTGACGTTCATGCCTGCGCGGATTGACCCAATGCGGTCCGCTGAAACGTTTACGACAGCGCGGTACGCTGCACCCGGAGGCACGATTTCCGCGATGACGTCGCCTGGTGCCACAACTTCATTTGCACGCAGTACTTCCAGACTGTGAACCTGACCTCCAACGACAGTCCGAACGTCAGACCGGGCTATCCGCGCTGCCGCGTCTGCCGCCGCCTGCCGGAGCGTCACAAGCTCTTCATTGATCTTTGTCCATCTGACCGCCGCATCCCGTCGTCTTTGAGCAAGTAGCTCGCTTCGCTGAAGCAGGTTTTCCTGGCGCGTAGATTCGAGATCTACCCTGCGACCTTCCGTTTCTTCAACGCTTCTGCGCAGTTGTAATGCCTCCCGCTGCAGGCGCTCCCGGTCAATCAGTCGTACTGTGCCGTTGTCTTTGAAACGGTCGAACCGAACCAGCTGGGATTCAACGATCTGCTGCTCGTCGCGGATGATATCCGCGCGCGCGGCCGTATTGCTGATCTGGGCGAGAATTCTTTCGTCTTCTGCGGAGATTCTATCGAGCTGCGCGACCAGAAACATCTGCTCGGCCCAGAAAGCCTCTGATGCCGGATCGCCGGTATTCTGATTTTCGGGCAGTTGCCGGCCATCTGCGTTAAGTAGAAACCGAACTCTGTCAGCTTCGTTTTCCAGCGTTTCGATACGGGCGCGTAACGCCGTAGCTTCCCGCTGAAGATGAGCCGTGTCAAAGCGCAACACCGTGCTGCCAGGGGCAAGCACCGCGTTTCGATCTGCCACCAGTTCTTTGACGACACCGCCATCGGGGTGTTCAATACGCTCGATGTGCCCCTGCGTTTCGATGGTACCGGTGCCAGAAACTTTTTCTTCGACGGTAACCTGTGCAGCCCAGGTCAGAGCAAAAACAACACTTGCAGTGCAGGCACCGACGGTCAGCCTGGCTGCGTTGCTGTCACGTACTTCATCGAGCGCAGAGTGGGTCGAAATCTCCGGACCAGCAGCGTTCTGAATTGTCCGCTCCTGGTTCTTTCGTGTGGCGTTTTCAGGCTTTTCAGAGCGTGTCATGATGCTTCTTTCTGAACTTTTTCTAACATCCTGAACTGTGTTCGCCCTTCAGCGATGCGAACTACCGCATCAGAGGAACGGATCAGGCTTGGCCGGTGCGTGACGACCAGACTGGTCATTTCCCCGCGCCGACTTTTGAGAGCATTTTCAATGGCGCGATCAATGACCGGATCGACATCTTCTGAAGCTTCATCAAGCAACAGAACTGCAGGCTTCAGAAGCAACGCCTGCGCGACAGCGACCGCTGTCCGTACTCCACCAGACAGAGCGATGGAATCAACACTGGGATCAATCCTGGTTTGTGACCCATTGGGCAGATTGTTAACCATTCTGGAGAGGCCAACCTCACGAAGGACTTCTTCTATCTGATCATCTGATATCAGTGGGTCAACGAACCGCAGGTTCTGCGCAATTGTGCCATAGATCAGCATGGGTTTCTGCGGAACGAACATGATATTGTGACCGAGCGCGCGGTTCGACATTTCAGGAAGGCTCACCTTGCCAAGCCGAACGCTTCCAGCCTGTGGCTGTATCTGACCGGACAAGACGCCGAGCAGGGCAGATTTCCCTGATCCTGATGCGCCGATCACCGACACAAACAGTCCTTCAGGTATATCAAGGCTCACACCCGCGAGCGTCGGAATATGAGCGTTTGGACCGCGCAAAAACACATTGGATGCGGACAGCCGGGCATCCTGATGCTTTTCCCTTCCGATATCCGCCGGGCTGTCATCCTCTGCAAACCGTATCATCGTATCGACCTGTTGAAACAGTCGCATGAGGTCCTTGGATTTTGGCAGAATAAGCAAGCCCTGTTGCAGTGGTGCAAGCGCACGCCAGGCCAGCATCGTCACCGCGACCAGTTCGCCGCCGCTCAGGACACCGGCTATTGCTCTTTCAGCACCCAAAAAAATGACTGAACTGGCTGTAAGGGGTACAAAGACATAGGATAAAGCCTCCAGCCGTGACGCGCTTCTTGCGAGACGGTATCTCGCCAGTACAACGTTGTTCAGCGCGCGCTGACTGCTTTCTGCCCATGGCCAGGCGAGGCCGTTCCGGGCAATAAATTCGCGTTTGCGGACAAGTTCCATCTGGCGGCGCGTTAATCTGTTGCGCGCTGCAGACAATGCGCCTGCACGCCTGATCAGTGCAGGTACAAGCGATAAGCCTGCGAAAAAGAAAAGCACAACTATTGCCACAATGACGAGCGCCAGTGCCGGAGACAGAAACGCAATCGCTGCAAGCAGCAGAAAAGAAACGGGAAGTTCGAGCGCCACAATGGCAAAGGGGCCTGCGAAAACATCCCGTAAACCTTCCAGTTCGCGCAGGCGCACTGTTTGCTCGCTGATGGGCGCCTGATCAATCATCCTTCGGGGAAGCCGCAGCAGTTTGCGGAAAAGGGCACTTCCGATCAGATATTCAAACCGCCCGGAAATGCGTCCAAGCAAACGAGCTTTGATCGTACGGAATGTCAGGTCGAAAGCAAAAAGGCCGGTCGCTGCAACAAGGACCGCCGCTATGACAGTTGGTTGTTGTCCGGTGACAACCAAATCAAAGAGAAAAATTACCATGACCGAAAACGTTACGGTCAGTGCACCGCTGATGATCGTCAGCAAAAGG
The DNA here is from genome assembly GCF_042055075.2 of Roseobacter phycocola. Lineage (GTDB taxonomy): Bacteria > Pseudomonadota > Alphaproteobacteria > Rhodobacterales > Rhodobacteraceae > Roseobacter. The sequence continues at coordinate 3,794,742 of NZ_CP194010.1, forward strand.
ACGAGGCGCAGATCTGGCGCGAAACGGGAGAACGTTTCAAACGTGAAGCTTTCTGCCGGCGCGGCGTTTTCCCCTGCGGATGCTTCTGTGTCCGGCGCAAAGTCAATGAAATGGCAGCGCTTTCGGGCCGACAGCGCGCGGTTTTCCGCAGCTGCACTCCCGGACGCGGGGCGTGTCGCGGCATAACCTGAAACTTCGCCCCGGTCCGGCAGCCAAAGCCGGTTGTCGGAGCTGACATATACGCCAGCTGATTTCTGGCGCGGAAACTGTGCCGGTGTCACGCGCCTTGTCCGGCAACTGAAGCCAAGGTTCAGCAGCAGGGTGCGTATTGATGATGGGTCCAGCCGGTCAATCAGATAGGGCATCGCGGCCGCGAGTCGCCCGGCATCAGGAGGCCAGGCCAGTTTTTCCAGCAGGTTCAGCAGGATATATGCATCCTGTCCATTCATTGGTTGACCGGAGATTGCCCCTGAGATCAACCCATCCAGCAGCGCGTCGTAGTCCCAGCTGCTGAAACGGGCGCGGCTTGCAGGTGACGGTTTCAATACCCGATGTTCCGAAGTCAGACGAAAGGGTTCTGGCTGGTCCTGTGTGTTGATCCGGTGTTCCTGCCGGAGCATGAGCTTTTCCATCGCCTCACACCTCCGCCAGTACTGGAGAGCCGCTGGACAGCAGGTCCAGCGTATGCGTGGCAAGCGCCATATAGGAAGGCCGGTTGGTGACCAGGATGAGAATGTGATCTGCCGACCGCCCTTTGAGCCAGTTCAGCATTTTCTGGTCTGTTTCGTGGTCGAGCCCTGAGTTGGCAGTCTGGAAAACGACAACATCTGGAGAGGTCACCAGACCGCAGATATTGGTCGCGATCCTTTGTGCTGACTGTGGCAAACCATCATTGTCCGCGCGGACCTGTGTCAGCAGACCCCTTGGGCTCTGCCGCATGATTTTCTGCAGCCCGAGATCCCGGGCCAGAGTAAGCGCTGCATCGCGGTTTTTCTCGGGCTGGAAGGCGCATATATTGCTGAAAATGCTGCCTTCGAGCAGATGGGAGTGTTCTGAAAGCAGACGGATCCGGTCCTGCCGGTCCTGAAGCCTGAAACTTTCCAGTGCTCTCCCGTTCACTTCGATTGCGCCCTCCTCCAGCGCGAGTTCACCAAGAAAAAGGCGCACAGCGGCGGCTACTCTGCTTTGCTCTTCACTGCGCAGCAAAAGGCAGTGCCCGGGCCGAAGACAGAGGTTGATATTCTTCAGAACAATGTCCGTATCGTTGGCGGGGAGGGCGGTAACATTTCTGAATTCCAGCGTTTTCACCGCGGGCAATGGCAGCAGGCCGTTTTCCCGCTGCGGTAACTCAGCCAGAGCCTGAAAGTCCTGTGTGCTTTGCCGTGTGCTTTCGAGACCCGAGAGATATCCTTCTACCCGCAGGACGGGCTGCACGATCCGGCCACTGAGCACGACCACGGCAGCAAGGACGCCAATACTGGCCTGTCCGTTCACCACGAGGTATCCAGCCGTTGCGGCCGTCACGAGAGGAACGAGGTTTCCGATTGCTGCGGTCAGACCCTGGGCCTGATGGATTCCCCGGGTCATGTCGCGGGTCTGTGTTGCCGAGCGTGCCAGCAGGCGTTCCTGCCTCCGATTCATCAGTTCGCCGATCTGGAGGGCGCGCACAGACCGGATCCCTTCCAGAACTTCGCTGAAAAAGCTGTAGCGCCGCGCTTCTGTTTCCAGGCGTTCATGGCGTGAATGATCAATCCTGCGTCTCAGATATCCGAGTACGACGAATGTGATCAGCAGTGTGATGGTCACCGTAAGCGCCACAATGGGAGACAGGACCGCCATAACCAAAAGAAAAATGCCCGCGAAAGGCAGATCAAGCATTGCCGCGGCAGCGCCATCTGCGCGCTGGCTCCGCAAGCGGTCTATGGCCGTCATCTGTGTTACCAGCGTGCCACTGTCCACTTTTCGTCGCTTTGCGGGGTCTTCCATGATCAGGGACCAGAAAGTCCTTTTGTACGCACGCTCCTCAAACCGCGCGGCGAAGAAGGCCAGCAGGCGCGCGCGTGACAGGCGCAATGCTGCATCAATTATGAGTGCTGCTGCGACCATTGCCGCCAGCACGATCAGTGTTTCGTGTGCCTGATTGGGGATGACACGGTCGTATATCTGGAGCATTGCCAGCGGCACGGCCAGTGACAACAGATTTGCGACCAGCGACGCCGCAAGGATCGCCGGGTCCCATGTTACAGATCTCAGTACTGACAGTTCACTCATTAAGCTGCTCCAGACACAGCTTAGTAGCCATCAGACCTTAAATTTAAGCTAATTCAGTGCGTTCACCAGGTGACACGTTCAAGGTCGGTGAAGGAAACTGATCCGCCATCATCGAAGGTGACGATACCGGATGCGTCGCTCGAAAGTTCCAGGACGCCACTGTTGAGAGACGTGACGCTGTGTCCTCCGTCCAGCACGAGCGTCCAGCCGTCCCCATCCACGGTGTCACCGCTGACGGAGGTTGCACCAGCGCCTATGCCGTCCAGCTGAAGCACATCAGTCCATGAGCTGCCACCGTCTACTGTGTCGTTGCCCTGCATGGCCGCGACGGTAAAGGCATCATTGCCGGAGCCGCCAGAGAGGAAATCATCCCCCGATCCGCCGATAATCTGGTCGTCACCGTCATTTGTGAAGACCGACGCGCCGGAGGTGTGACCGCCGAGGTCAACCGTGTCATCGTAGTAGGTGCCGTCAATGGCTTCGATTCCCGTGAAGGTGCCGTCCGCGCCGCCGGAGCCGGTGTAATTATAGGAGCCCGTGCCGTCCCCGGTGAAGGCGACATTGAGGTTTTCCCAGCCGACAAAGTCAAGGACATCGGTCCCTGCGCCGCCGTCGACGGAATCCGTTTCAGCAGATTCGGATATCTCAATGCGGTCATCACCAGCGCCGGCATCGATCGTGTCATCTCCCCATCTGCCCTGGATCACATCGTTCCCGTCGCCACCGTTGATCAGGTCGTCGCCGCCATTACCATAAAGGGTGTCATTTCCACCGCCGCCGTCAATTGTATCGGACCCGTCGCCTCCCGAAACGTAGTCGTTCCCGTCGCCGGTATTCAGGCCCAGACCACTGGAATCGTTCCAGGCATCGATGGTGTCATCGAATGCCGTGCCTTCGATGTTTTCGATATTGGTGAAACCGGCCGTTCCGGAACCAACGGTGACGTCACCCGCTTCGTTACCGGAAAACACGACGCGCATCCCATTGGTGCTTTCACCGGCGCCAGAGAGCGTATCGTTGTCTGTACCACCTTCGCCACCGTCAATGGTATCGGTCCCGGAAGTGGTGGAAGACACATAGATCAGATCAGCATCATCGCCACCGTTTATAAGATCACTGCCTTCTCCGCCTGTGAGCGTATCATTGCCCGCACCACCGGACAGGATGTCATTGCCATCAAGGCCGGAGATTTTGTCGTCCCCTCCGGATCCGACAATTGTATCATTGCTGCTGGTGCCGATAATTTCGTCAACACCGATCAGCGTCACACCGGTGAAATCGAAATCGGCTGCCGCCCATCTGGTGCCCAGCTCCTCGCCGGAAATTGCGCTGCCATCAATGATCTCGAAGCCATCAGCGGCAGAGAATGTGCTCTGGATGCGGTACGTGTCGTTTGAACCGTCATCTTCCAGGACAATTCTGTCCGTACCGGATGTGCCGCTGTCTGTCAGCGTATTGGGCGCACCCCCATCAGTGGAGTTCAGGAACACGATGTCCGACCCTTCACCACCGTCCACGGTGTCATTGTCCCGCTTGCTGTAGATTACGTCGTCACCGGCACCGCCAAAGATCGAGTCTTCCTGATTTGTGCCAGTAATGGTGTCATTGCCGGCACCGGCATCGAGTGTGATCCCGACGTTGTCCGCTGAGGCATCCACCACATCCGCCTGGTCCGTCAGGACGAGACGTTCAATCTCGGAGAAGGTTATCGTATCGGAGCCATCGGTGATCGTCCCTGCTTCGTTGCCGGTGTATGTCACCGTGACCGGGCCGGTCAGGGCGGAAAGGTCGATAACGTCATCATCCGTGCCGCCTTCGCCGCCGGTGATGGTGTCGTTGCCGAAGCTGTCCGCGACAATGAAAGTGTCGGCGTCATCGCCCCCGAGGAGAGTATCATTTCCCGTTCCGCCAGAGATCAGGTCTTCCCCGCCACCGCCGACAATGTAATCATTGCCCGCACCGCCTTCGAGAACGTCGTTGCCGGTGTCGCCAGAGTCATCTCCGGCGATGTAGTCGTTGCCAGCACCGCCGCGCAGCGTATCGTCGCCGAGATCTCCTTCGATCCAGTCATCATGTGTTGAGCCGATGATCTCACTGCCGACCGTGCCGCCGGTTACAAAAACGTTGGTACCATGGCTCGCGGTCGTCAGGTCAATCACATAGTCACCGTCGTCGAGGTAAAACTCGTCAACCAGTGAGAAGTTCGCCCCGTCGGCCAACGTCGCGGAGCCACCCGCCGCATCATAGCGGACTTCAAGGTAGTTCGCCGCGTTGTCACCAAAGACCGAATCGTCCGTGTCGAGGTAGACTTGGTGGGAATCAGCATATGCGTAGACGACATCGGCATCACCGATCCCATCTCCAAGGCGAATATTGGCATAGCCCGCACCATCGGTTGCAAAAACGGTATCGCTGCCGGCACCGCCAAAAATACGCGCACCTCCTGCACCGGTATGAAGCACGTCGTCCCCTGCTTCGCCGTAAATACTGTCAAAGCCGAGGCCGCCGTCTATTGTGTCGCTACCAGAGCCGCCAATGACCGTGTCAGCTCCATCACCTGCGTCGACAGATACACCGATACTGTCCGATGTGGCATCCACCACATCGGCCTGATCTGTCAGGACTAACCTCTCGACCTCGGAGAATGTGATCGTGTCGGTGCCGTCTGAAATTGTGCCGGCCTCGTCGCCGGTATAGGTGACCGTTACCGGACCGGTCAACGCGGAGAGATCAACGACATCGTCATCTGTGCCGCCTTCACCGCCCGTGATCGTGTCGTTGCCGAAACCGTCCTCGACGAGGAAACTGTCTGCATCGTCGCCGCCATCAAGCTCGTCTGCGCCCGTGCCGCCAAGTAGCGTGTCGTTGCCGGTACCACCCCAAACCGTATCGTTGCCAGCCCCACCAGCAAGCGAGTCATTCCCGTGGTCACCCAGCACCCTGTCGTTGCCCGCGCCACCATCAATGGAATCATTTTCTTGCCACCCGCGCAGGGTGTCGTTGCCGGTTCCGCCCAGAAGCGTGTCGTCGCCATACTCGCCAAACGCAACAACGCCATCTGTGGAGGCCGTCGCGTCGAAATAGTCGTTCCCCCGACCCGTCGCAAATACGTCGATGCCGGAAAAGGATCCGCTGCCACCGTCAGAGTCGGTGAAGGATCCATTTTCGTCGTTTGTCAGGGTCACATTTGTCGCAGCAGAACCAGTCCACGCAAGCGTGTCGCTGCCGGTGCCGCCAATGACGGTTACTGCACCATCGTCGACATCGACGTCGAACCGGTCATTGTCCGCGCCACCATCGAGCGTGTCATTGCCTGTGCCCGAATGAAGTTCGTCGTCACCTTCACCGCCGCTGAGACTGTCGTCACCTTCATCTGCGTATAGAGTATCGTTGCCCGCGCCGCCTTCGAGGGTGTCGTTACCCCCATCGCCATCGAGCGTGTCATCGCCGGCGCCACCGACAAGGGAGTCGTTTCCGTCGAGCCCATCAATGAAATCATCACTGGTTGAGCCAATGATCGTATCGCTGTTGTTTGTACCCTCGATCTCGTCGATGTCGATCAGGGTGATGCCGGTGAAATCGAAATTGGCGTTCGCGTCGTTTGTCGTCAGCGTGTCGTCGGCAGCAGCACTGCCGTCGATGATCTCAAAGCCCTGCGCCGCCGAGAAATCACCCTGCATGGCATAGGTGCCCGGACCCGAGTCAAGCACGATTTGGTCCGTGCCTGTGGTCCCGCTATCCGTCAGGACATTCGTCGCGCCAGAGTCGCGGTCGTGGAAATAAACGGTATCGGAATCCTCGCCACCATCGACCGTATCACCGTCCCTGCCGCTGTAAATCGCGTCTTCGCCATCGCCGCCGTAAAACTGGTCCGCGCCTCTACCTTCTCCGAAATCAAGGCCGTCAGAAAGTGTATCATTTCCGGCTTCGCCAAACACCGTATCGTCGCCATGACCCGAAAAAACGAGGTCATCGCCGTCGCCGCTGTTGATAACGTCGCCGCCGTCGCCACCCGTGATGGTGTCGGCCCCGCCAAGCGCCGTGATGTCGATCCCGGCCGTATCCAGACGAGCATCTACGACGTCCGCGTGTTCCGTCAGAATCAGCCGCTCAACCTCTGAGAAGGTGATCGTATTCGTGCCATCGGTGATCGTTCCCGCCTCGTCTCCCGTGTAGGTCACAGTGACCGGGCCCGTGAGCGCTGATAGATCGATTACGTCATCGTCGGTTCCGGTTGATGTGAATTCGCCACCGACAATAGTGTCATTCCCGAACCCGTCTTCGACAATGAATGTGTCAGCGTCGTCCTCACCATCGATGAAGTCATCGCCAATGCCGCCATAAAGAGTGTCGTTTCCGGTCCAGCCGGTTATTGTGTCGTTTCCGCTGCCGCCGTGGACGATATCATCACCCCCGCCGCCGTAGACCTCATCGTCGCCCGAGCCGCCATCCAGCGTGTCGGTGCCGGACCAACCGTGCAGAGTATCGCTGCCGGTACCGCCAGTGACCTGGTCGTTTCCGTTGAAGCCCTGAAGCGAGTCGTCGCCGCTGCCACCCACGATAGTGTCGTCCCCGTCGCCGGCATCGATATTAACGCCCACGCTGTCCGCTGTCGCATCCACAACGTCGGCCTGATCGGTCAGTATCAGACGTTCAACTTCCGAAAAGGTAATTGTGTCCGTGCCATCCGTGATCGCGCCTGCTTCGTCGCCGGTGTAAGTGACCGTAACGGGCCCGGTCAGACCTGAGGCATCAATCAAGTCGCTGTCTGTACCACCTTCGCCACCGGTTATCGTGTCATTTCCGAAGCCATCCGTAAGAGTGAAGGTGTCTGCGTCATCGCCACCATCGAGAATGTCGGCTCCTGCGGCACTGGTCAGAGTGTCATTTCCGGCTCCACCGGAAAGAGTATCCCCCGCGCCGGCCGCGCCGTTGGTGTGCACTGACGCAACTTCAGATGCGTCCAGCTGTTCACCGTAAACGATGAATTCGTCCAGTTGACCGTTGAAGAAGTCTTCCAGATTGTCAGCAGTCCCATCGCCGGACCGTATCTGGCTGGCACCCAGTGTCCAGGGTTCGTCGTTGCCGTCGATACCACCGGAGAAAGAACCGCTGCCGGCTTCGACGCCGTCAACATAGAGGCGGATACCATCAGGTCCGAAACTGACGGCGACATGATGCCATGTACCATCACCGACGAGACCGGGGTCAGAGGAAATCGTATAGCTGTTGGTGTCGCTTTGCAGGCGCACGGCCACACTGCCGTCGCCGCGCACATATGCGTCGATGTGCCCACCACCGTCGAAATTTGTGCTGTCCCGCGAGAACAGCGTGTCGTCGCCGGATTCGCCGATGTCATTCGCGTTGAAACGGATCGAAACTGTACCGGAGGTCAGATCAAAATCCGGGCTGTCGGCGATTTCGACAAAATCGTCCACACCGTCCAGAACGACAGCTGCACCGCCACCGTTCCATCCGCTGCCGCCCGCTGCAGCGCCGCCCTGGTAGATACCGTCGTGCCCGTTTCCGCTGCTGTCGGCAGCAGTCAAAGAGGCGCCGTCCTCGAAGGACATCCGGATGATCGGATCGGGCAGAGCGCTGCCGGATCCGTCTATCAGGTCGTTACCCGTTCCCCCGTCGATATTGTCCGCCCCGGTTCCGCCGGTCAGCGTATCATCGCCTGCTCCGGCCGCGACCGATACGCCAGCGCCGTCGGAGAAGGCATCAAACACATCCGCATTATCGGTCAGCGTCAGACTCTCCGTTTCCGAAAAAGCAATGGTGTCTGTCCCGTCCGTGATCGTGCCGGCTTCATCGCCGGTATAGGTCACCGTTACCGGGCCGCTCAGCGCTGCGAGGTCGATCGTATCACTGTCCGTGCCGCCTTCGCCGCCGGTGATGGTGTCGTTCCCGAAGCCGTCTTCTATGCGGAACGTATCCGCGTCATCGTCGCCATAGAGCTCATCCGCGCCCGACCCGCCTGATATATCGTCAGCGCCCGCGCCAGCATAAACGGTATCATCGCCCGCCTGACCGAGAATAGTGTCATCCCCTGCTTCTGCATCGATGTTGTCCGCACCTGCACCTCCGTCAACGCTGTCGCTGCCGGTACCGGACCAGATCACATCGTCACCGTCATTGCCCGCAACTGTATCGTCGCCCGCGCCTGTGAACAGATTGTCGCCGCCACTGCCACCGGTCACGCTGTCTGCGCCACCCTCGGTGGAGACCAGAACGCCCAAGCTGTCGCTGCTGGCATCAATGACGTTGTCACCGCTTACGCCAAAAACTTCCTCGACGCTCTCAAAGGTACCGGACCCGCCGTCTGCGGTCGTAAAGGTGCCCTGACCATCACCTGTGAAACTGACAGTCGCTTCGGTGCCATCAAAAACGACCGCGTCGTCCTGCGTACCCCCGCGTATGGTGTGACCGGTGCCGGAGGTGTCAATGATCACAAAGGTGTCGTTTCCTGAGCCGCCCTCAAGTGTATCGGACCCTGCGGAGGTCACCAGTTCATCATCGCCATCACCGGCATCAATGTTCACACCCTGGGTGTCAGCGGTTGCGTCCACCACATCCGCGCCGTCCGTCAGGATCAGCCGCTCAACTTCCGAGAAGGTGATCGTGTCCGCACCATCCGTGATCGTACCGGCTTCATCACCGGTATAAGTTACCGTGACCGGGCCGCTCAGCCCCGACAGGTCGATGACGTCATCATCTGTGCCGCCTTCTCCACCGGTGATCGTGTCATCGCCGAAACCATCTTCGAGAATGAACGTATCGGCGTCGTTGCCACCATCGATGGTGTCGTTGCCGGAGCCGCTGCGGATTGTATCGTTCCCGTCGCCGCCGTGCAGAGAGTCATCGCCGCTGCCGCCGTCAATCGTGTCGCTGTGCCGCCCGCCCGTGACAGTATCCTGTCCATCGCCGCCACTGATTTCGTTACGGCCGCCGGCAAGGCTGATGACATCATCACCGTCGCCGCCGAAGACTGTATCACTCGACCCGGCATCGTTTTCAGAAGAGACAATCGTATCGTTGCCCGTGCCGCCATCGACCCAATCGTCGTCGCCAAAGCTGGTGACTGCATCTATCGTGATGGAATCGTCACCTGCACCACCGGATATGCTGTCGCCCTGGTCGCCACCGATCAGGGTATCGTTTCCGCTGCCGCCGGTCAGGGTATCTTCTCCGCGTCCGCCCTCGGCAATCACGCCAACGCCGTCAGCGGTTGCATCCACGCTGTCGTTCTGGTCCGTCAGAATGACCTGCTCAACATCTGAGAAGGTCAGGGTGTCCGAGCCATCCGTGATCGTCCCTTCCTCATCACCGGTGTAGGTGACCGTCACGGGACCGGAGAGGCCGGACGTATCGATGACGTCGCTGTCATTGCCGCCACCGCCGCCTGAGAAGGTGTCGTTTCCGAAACCGTCTGTCAGAACCAGCGTGTCGGCGTCATCTCCGCCGAGGATGCTGTCATCGCCGGCACCGCCGTCCAGAGTATCTGCGCCATCAGAACCGATCAGCGTATCATTCCCGGCACCACCGGACAGGCTGTCATTGTCCTGACCGCCGGTCAGACTGTCGTTTCCGTCACCGCCATCAAGGGTATCGGATCCTTCGCTGCCCAGCAGCGTGTCAGCCCCTGTGCCGCCGTCAATCTGGTCATCTCCTGCAGCGCCGATCAGGCTGTCGTCGCCTGTGCCGCCAGAAATGGTATCGTCTCCGCCTGCGGCGTTGACGGTGTCATTGCCGGTGCCGCCCGACACAAGATCATCGCCTGCCCCGGATGTCAGGCTGTCATCGCCCGCACCGCCCGAGACCGTGTTGTTGCCTTCACCAGCTGAGAGCGTGTCATTGCCGTCACCGCCGTCAATCACATCATTGCCGTTCCCGCCCGAAACGGAATCCTGTTCAGATGTGCCGGTAACTGTCTCGCCGGTGTTCCCAGCGGTGTATGCACCCTGAAAATCAACGACGTTGATTGTCAGAACTTCGTCATAGATTGCACCGGCCTGATCGAACGTCCGCACGGTGAGATCAAAGCTGCTGTCGGTTTCGAAATTGATGTCCTGACCCGCCCGGACGCGGATCTCATTACCCACAATCTCGAATTTCCCGGACGGATCGGACACCAGGCTGTAGGTGTGCGCGTCGCCGGCATTTGAATCGACGGTAGCAAGTGTTGCGACCGTTTCGCCCGATGGATCGTAGGCGGCTGTTATTGAACCACCGTCATCCACGCTCTCGTTGACTGTGCCGCCCGTCATAATGATGTCTGTGGGCGCTGTGTTTGTCACGATCGCTGCCGCAATGTCACCATCTGCGAAGCGGAACACTTCGGCCCCTGTGACGGTATCGTCACCGTCCGGTGCACCGGACCGGTTATCCGAGACAGTGACGCCATCACTTGTTTCGGTGATCGTATAGTCATCCCGGTTGCCGGAAAATGAAACCGTGTCTGATCCGTCACCACCCGAAAGCAGGTCATCGCCGCCATCAGCAATCAGCAGATCGTCGCCTGTGCCGCCAGAAAGGGTGTCATTGCCTGCGCCACCGCTGATCTTATCATCTCCGGCCCGTCCGGCGATGAAATCGTCTCCGGCGCCGCCGTCAGCTGTGTCATTGCCCGCGCCGGTATCAATGCGCATGCCTGCACTGTCAGCGCCACCGATGACAACATCTGCAAAATAGGTGAGGTCGAGCTGCTCAATCCCGTTGAAGGCGATTGTGTTTGTGCCGTCCGTGATCTGTCCGGCCTCATCGCCGGTGTAGGTAACAGTGACAGGGCCGGAAAGCGCATCCAGATCAATTTTGTCCTGATCCAGGCCATCTTCGCCGCCGTCAATCGTGTCGTCATCAAAGTTGTCCTCGATGACAAATGTATCGTTGCCGTCTCCCTGTGGCACCGGTTCCTGAGCTGCCATCGGCACTTCCGCTTCTGTGTCAGCGGCATCGTCTGAGCGGGCAGATTGCTGGGTTTCACCTGGTGTATCAGGTTGAACCTGTGCGGCAGCGGATACCTCAGGTGCTTCCGGTTCGTCCGGTTCTGATCGGGAAGGGGGCACCGTGCCAGCGGCCTGTGCGGCAGGCACAGTGGATGTTTGCGGCGTCTGCGTATCAGGGGTGTTGCCCGATGCCCGCACACCACCTGTGCCCGGCCCGGCTGCAGATTGGACCGCTTCAGATATGTCTGCAAACTCACCTCCAGAAGCAGGGGCTGCGCCCGGTTCTTCGGGTTTTGCGGGGGATGGATCTTCTTCGGGAATCTGTGTCTGAGCGTCGGCCTGATCAAATACGGAAAGAGCGCCCAGAAACGATGCCCCGGCTGCGCCGACCTGCGCGTCGGCACCACCGGTTGAGCCCTGATTCTGCAGCGTTGCAGATTCTTTTTCCGATTTTGATTTCAGCTCTGCCGCCACGCGTGCATTCGCACCGGCGCCAGGCTTCGCTGACCCATCACTCATTACCAAATTCCACTCACCATGCGCGGCAAACAACGCCGCAGCGCCTGCATAAGAGAGCAAAACTGTTAACAGGAGGTAAAAAAACGGCCTCACCCGGCCCACTGCTGCAGGTCAGGCGGGCTGGATCGTTCTATTGTTCTGATAACTTAAGATAAATCTTTGCGCGTTATTCCCGGGCCGGAGACATCAATTCGGCTGGCGGGAATATTCACGCAGAAAGTTACCGGTTCATGAAGATTCTGTTCATCCATAAAAACTTTCCCGCGCAGTTCGGACGATTCGCCACATGGCTGGCGGAACAGGGATGGGATGTCACCTATGCGACGGCGCGGCAGGGCGTGCGGTCGGCGGACATGCGGATCGTCAATTTCCGCGAGCATCGCGCGCCGTCATCCGGCACACATCACTACCTGACCGGAACCGAACGCGCCGTCATCGCCGGCCAGGGTATGGTACGCACCGCAATTTCACTGCAGGAGAGCGGTTACCGGCCGGATATCGTTGTCGCTCATTCCGGTTGGGGCGTCGGGTTCTACGTTAAGGATGTCTGGCCGGACGCAAAATACGTGCAGTACGCAGAGTGGTACTACAATTACCCGCACGCGGACGGGACACCCTATTTCAAGGCGCAGCACCCCGTGGAAGAAAGCGCCAGAGCCCGTACCCGCAACGCTCCGTTCTGGCTGGATTTCAGCGCTGCAGACGCAACCATCTGTCCGACCGAATACCAGGCCTCGACCTTTCCGCCAAAGGCGCGAGACTACATTACGGTGCTGAGTGATGGCTTTGATACAAGGGCGCATTGCCCCGGGCCACGCGATCTGTCCTTTCCGGAAGCGGCGGGTATCCCGGATGATGCAAAACTGGTCACTTACATTGCCCGCGGCATGGAGCCGACCCGCGGCTTCCCAGAAGTGATGAGGGCTGCGGAACGGCTGCTGGCAAAAAGACCGGATACACATGTCGTTATTATTGCAGGCGACCGCGTGGCGTATGGTCCACAAAACGACGGGCCGTCGTGGAAAGAACGGATGCTCGCAGAGCTGGAGATAGACCCCTCGCGTCTGCATTTCACGGGTCTTGTGCCACGATCGGCGATGATCGGCTTTCTCCGGGCATCTGATGCCCATCTTTACCTGTCTGCACCCTTTGTTCTGTCCTGGTCCTTTGTCGAGGCAATGGCCTGCGCCGCACCCATTGTCGGCGCCCGGTCGGCGCCGGTCGAGGAATTCATGACCCACGAGGAGCACGGGATGCTGGTCGATCCCTACAATACAGATGAAGTCGCGGAAGCTATTTTGCGACTTCTGGATGACCCTGGATATGCCCGTCGTCTCGGCAATGCCGCCCGTGAAAAAGCAGTTGCGGGCTATGACGGGGAAACGGTTGCGTTTCCGCGCGCCGCAGGTTTTTTGAGCGACCTGGTTGAAAACGGCGGCCTGACAGCCGGTGACAAACCTGCCGCGGCATCCTGTACAAAACGGGCAGGCTGATCCGCGAAATCAACACTGTCAGCTGACCGGCGTGCGGGCGCGAACAGGTCCCGGGTTCACCCGTCCGAAAGGCCCTCTGTAATCACAACATGTGCGTGGCACGCACCTTCCCGTTTCTGCCGTGCAGACTGGTATGCAGCCGAACGGTAGCAGGCCAGCGCGCGTTCCATACTGTCAAATTCGATCACGACATGCCGTTGCCATGCATCGCCCTCCAGAGTGACGGCTTCACCGCCGCGTGCCAGAAACCTTGCGCCATATTCGGCGAAAGCTGCCGGGGCATGCTGCTGGTACCCGGCATAGCGTTCCGGGTCAGTTACTGTCACCAGAGCGATCCAGTACCCTTTAGCCATCTTCGGTCTCCTCCGGGTCTTCCAGAAAGGGGCGTGCTGTGCGCGCGGCGTCTGCGATATGGGCCTCAACAGCGGCCCGGGCGGCGTCCGCCGAACCACTCAGGATCGCTGCGTGGATATCCCGAAGATGCTCAATGCCCGGGCGCGACCGGTCCCGCGCGGCGATGGTCAGGGCGCGAAGCCGGCTGATACGGCCATTCAGTCTCTGAACAACCTCCCAGGCGATATCGTGCCCGGCGGCCTCAAAGATGAGTTCGTAAAAGCGTGTGGTCGCCTGCAGCAGTCCGGCCCACTGGGTGTCATCCAGTTTGGTCTCCAGATGTCGCAGTGCACTTGTAAGTTCAGCGGCAAATGCTTCGTGGTGGGCGTCAGCGCATGCCGCAGCGGCCGATCCCTCCAGCTGGCGGCGGATTTCGTAGATCTGCTCTGCCTGATCACGGCTCAGCGTCGCCACGACCGGTCCGCGGTTGGGCAGTATCTCAACCAGACCTTCTGCCTCAAGAAAACGGATCGTTTCACGGACAACCGTACGGCTCACGCCGAGCTGTTCGCACAGTGGGCGCTCCACCAGGCGTTCACCAGGGGCAAAGTGCCCGTCGATAATCGCCTCCCGCATCCGTGCCTGCACAATGTCGCGCAGGGTCTGCGGCGCCTGTTCGATTTTTCTCAGAACTGTCCCGGAAGCTGCCATGCGTCTGCATACCAATGCAGGTGCGCCGGAACAAGGATTATTGACATATGGTATGATGGTATACCATATTCGCACAGTATTAAAATCTGACCGGAATCGCATATGCCCGCTGACATCAGAAAAACTGTGCTGAATGTTGAAACGACCCTTGTGGAAGGTGGAAAGAAGGCGCCAACGCCGCTCCGGATGATCGCTGCGATGGCTGTGATCCGGAACCCCTGGGCCGGCCAGGGCTTTACCGAGGATCTGTCACCGCCAATCCGCGACTGTGCGCCAGGTCTGGGCGCGTTGCTGACCGGAATGATCCTTGATGCAGCGGGCGGGGGCGACGTTGTGGAAGCCTATGGAAAGTCCGCAGTGGTCGGGCTGAACGGTGAGGTCGAGCACGCCTCTGCGCTTATTCACACTCTGCATTTTGGCAACCACTACAGAAACGCGGTTGGCGCGAAATCCTATCTGTCGTTCTGCAATACCCGGGGGCCGGCGAACGCGCCGGTTATGATCCCGCTGATGGACAAACATGATGCCGGCCGCCGGTCACATTATCTGACCATCCAGACATCCATCCCGGACGCACCTGCCGCGGACGAAATCCTGATTGCGCTCGGGGCTTCGGTCGGCGGGCGGCCGCATCACCGGATCGGTGATCGATATCAGGACCTCAGAGAGCTTGGCCATGACGCTGACAACCCTGCAGCTGTCTGAGAGCGGGCGCACCGTTGCTCTGCGTTCGGTGGGGCAGGGCGAGCCGCTTGTTCTCATTCACGGCGTGGGCATGCAGTCAGCAGCCTGGGCGCCCCAGATCGCGGCCTTTTCTGAAACACACCGTGTGATAGCGGTCGATATGCCGGGTCATGGTGGCAGCGAACCGTTGCCACATGACTGCCGTCTGCCGGAGTTCGTCGCCTGGTGCGGGGATGTGCTGGACACGCTGGGCCAGGGTCCGGTCAATCTGGCCGGGCATTCCATGGGCGCTTTGATCGCCGGAGGTGTGGCTGCCACGCAACCTCAGCTGGTCCGGCGCGCAGCGTTGCTGAATGGTGTCTACAGGCGCAGTGAAACGGCCCGCCAGGCGGTGCTGGACCGGGCTGGCGACATCCGAAACGGACGGATGGATCTGGAAACGCCCCTGGCCCGGTGGTTTGGGTCGTCCCCTGCCGAAGAAGCGGCCAGGGCAAAGGTTGCCCACTGGCTGGGCACGGTCGAGACCGACGGATATGCCACAGCATATGAGGCCTTTGCGCATGGCGACGCTACTTATGCGCCGGCCTTTGGCCAGATTGCCTGCCCCTTTCTTGCAATCACCGGCGAAGGTGATCCGAATTCGACACCGGACATGGCGCGGCAGATGGCATCCCTGGTTCCCGGCGGGAAATCCGCAGTAATTGCCGGGCACCGGCATATGATCAACCTGACCGCCCCGGACGAGGTGAACGCGCACCTGGCCGCCTGGCTGGCCCGCACGCTGCATCCGGAGGCTGTTACATGACCCAACCAGACCCACGCGCACTCCGCTCAGCATTCGGAACATTCATGACCGGCGTTACCGTTGTCACATCGCTGGACGGCGACGGAAACCCGGTTGGTTTTACAGCTAACTCCTTCAGTTCGGTATCCCTCGATCCACCGCTCCTGCTCGTCTGTCTCGCGAAATCTTCGAGCAATTATGATACTCTCACGCAGGCGAAAGGGTTCGCTGTGAATGTCCTGTCTGCGGACCAGACGGAAGTTTCAAATACCTTCGCGCGTCCGGTCGAGGACAGATTTGCGTCGGTTCAATGGCAATCCGGCCCGTTTGGCTCCCCGGTTCTGGAAGGCGTCAGCGCCTGGTTTGACTGCAGCATGCACAATACTGTGGAGGCCGGTGATCACATCATTCTGATCGGCCAGGTGCAGGGATTCGACAGCACGCCGGCACCAGGTCTCGGTTACGTGCGCGGCGCCTATGTTATCCCATCGATCGGCGAGGAACTGCTGGCGTCCGGGACAGACCTGATCGTGTCGGCAATCATCCTGCGGGACAGGCATGTGCTGCTGGTGGACAGCGGCACAGGCGGTGCGGGGCTGCCGGAAGCATTGGTGCAGGCAGATGGTGCATCCGCTGCCGTGCGACGTCTTATTGCATCCACCGGGCTCACGGCAGAGCCGGGCTTCGTGTATTCAGTCTTCGAGGATCCTGCGCGGCGCAGGCAGCATATTTCCTTTCTGTGCCACGCCGGTGAGGGAGCTCCGGACGCCGGGACTTTTGTGCCACTGAGCCCGACAGCACTGGACGACGTGGCGGATCCGGCCATTCTGTCGATGCTGGAACGGCTGGCACGTGAGACCAGCCTCGGTCAGTTTGGAGTGTATTCCGGAAATCAGAACAGTGGCGAAGTGCGCCCGGTTTCGCAGGGAGGATAGGCGGATGCGGTTTTCATTGTTTGTGCACATGGAACGCACGGACCCGGATCAGGACCAGCGCGCGCTTTATGATCAGTTTGTGGCGCTCGCCAAAATCGCTGACGCGGGCGGGATGCATGCGGTCTGGACGGGTGAGCATCACGGCATGGATTTCACAATCGCGCCCAATCCCTTTCTGAACCTTGTGGACCTAGCCCGGCAGACCAAGAACGTTCGCCTTGGGACGGGGACCATTATCGCGCCGTTCTGGCATCCGATCCGACTGGCTGGTGAGGCAGCCATGGCAGATCTGATCACCGACGGTCGGCTGGATCTGGGCATCGCGCGCGGTGCGTATAGCTATGAATACGAGCGGATGGTGCCGGGTATGGATGCATGGGACGCCGGGTTGCGCATGCGCGAACTGGTCCCGGCGGTTCAGGCGCTGTGGCGCGGTGATCACGCACTTGAAGGCACGTATCACAGCTTTCCCGAGACCACGTCTTCGCCTAAGCCGGTGCAGCAGGACGGCCCGCCGATATGGGTTGCGGCGCGCGATCCAAACAGCCATGAATTCGCTGTCTCCAACGGCTGTCATGTGCAGGTGACGCCGCTGTGGCAGGGGGACGAGGAAATCGCCCGGCTGATGCAGACGTTCGAAGAGGCCTGCGCAAAGTTCCCGGATATTCCACGACCGGAGATCATGCTGCTGAACCACACCTATATTGCGTCTGACGCGGTAGATGCGCAGCAGGCCGCAGAAGAGATCAACCGTTTCTACTGCTATTTCGGGGCGTGGTTCAAAAACGAGCGACCCGTGTCACAGGGGCTGATTCAGCCCTTGTCGGATGAGGAAATCGCGGCCCACCCATTCTATTCTGCTGAAGCGATGATGCGGGACAATGTTATCGCGACACCGGACGCAGCGATTGACCGTCTCCGGACTTATGCCGACATGGGGTATGACGAGTATTCCTTCTGGATCGACAGTGGTATGAGTTTCGAGCGGAAAAAGGCCTCGCTGGAACGGTTCATCGCAGATGTGATGCCAGCGTTTGCCTGAAGGATCGGATATGCAGCAGTTTCAGCAATACATCGGCGGCGTTTTCTCGGATGGGAGCGCGCGATTTGAGAGTATTGATCCGGCCAGCGGCAAACCCTGGGCGATGATGCCGGAGGCCAGAGGCCCCGATGTGGAGGCTGCGGTATCTGCTGCGCGTGCCGCGTTCCGGTCGCCTGACTGGGCGGGGATGACAGCCACGGCGCGGGGCAGATGCCTGCTGAGGCTCGCGGACATGATTGCAGAAAATGCGCCACGGCTTGCCGAACTTGAAACGCGTGATACGGGCAAGATCATTCGCGAAACATCGGCGCAGATCGCCTATGTTGCCGAATACTTCCGATACTATGCCGGTCTTGCCGACAAGATCGAAGGAGCGCATCTGCCGATCGACAAACCGGATATGGAGGTCTGGATGCGCCGCGAACCGGTTGGCGTTGTTGCAGCGGTGGTGCCTTGGAACTCGCAGCTTTTCCTGTCTGCTGTCAAAATCGGGCCTGCGCTTGCGGCAGGCTGTACTGTCGTTCTGAAAGCGTCCGAGCAGGGGCCTGCCCCGATGCTGGAATTTGCGCGAATTTTCGACCAGGCGGGTTTTCCGCCGGGTGTTCTGAATGTCATCACCGGTTTTGGTCCTGAGTGCGGCGCAGTGCTCAGCAGCCACAGGGACGTCGACCACGTGGCCTTTACCGGCGGTCCGGAGACGGCGAGGCACATCGTGCGAAACTCTGCCGAAAATCTTGCATCAACATCGCTGGAGTTGGGGGGCAAATCGCCGTTCATCGTTTTTGCAGATGCGGATCTGGAAAGTGCGGTGAATGCGCAGGTGTCGGGCATTTTTGCCGCCTCAGGCCAGAGCTGTGTCGCAGGGTCCCGCCTGGTGATCGAAGACAGTATCTGTGATGCCTTTCTGACGCGCATCCGGCGAAAAGCAGAGGCAGTGGTGATCGGCGCGCCGGATGATGCAGGCACGGAAGTGGGGCCCCTGTGCACGTTTGCGCAGGTCGAACGAGCGACCGACCTGGTACAGCGGTCTGTGGCAGTAGGTGCGGAGATTGTAACCGGAGGTGCGCCGTCAGACAGGGATGGGTTCTATTTCCCTCCGACAGTTCTGGATTGCCGGAACGCGCCGGATGCGCCCTGTCTGACCGAAGAGTTTTTCGGGCCGGTGCTCTCCGTGGTGAGCTTTGACAGCGAAGCCGAAGCGATCGCCATTGCGAATGACAGCGACTATGGTCTGGCTTCGGGCGTATTCACACGGGATCTGACCCGGGCCCACAGGATGATCCGGGGCATTGACGCGGGTATCGTCTGGGTGAACACCTATCGCGCCGTCAGTCCGATTGCGCCCTTTGGCGGGCACGGTCTGAGCGGGCATGGCCGGGAAGGCGGGCTGCAGGCGGCGCTGGACTATACAAAGGTCAAAACGGTCTGGCTGCGCACCAGTGACGATCCGATCCCCGACCCCTTTGTTATGCGCTGAGCGCGGGGCGGGGTAGCCGCGTTTCAGGTTTCAGCTGCCCACACGCATCCGAAACCCGCCGGGTGTCATGCCTGTCTGCTTTTTAAAGGTTCTGCAGAAAAAAGCAGGGTCACGATACCCAGAGCGCTGGGCGATCTCTGTCACCGGGTGCCGGGTGAATTCGAGCAGACGCCGTGCCTCAACAAGCCGGCGCTGACGCACAAGCGCATTGGGCGACGCATTCAGCAGGCGGCGGCAGATGCGCGTCAGGTGTGCTGGTGAGACGCCCGTGCGGCTTGCATACTCTCCGACCGACAATGGTTCCTGAAAATGATGTTCCAGCAGATTGCAGAACCGCTGCGCCTGCTGTTCATGAAGGGTCAGTTCATGCACATCTACAGGCCGCGCACCTGCAAGCCCTGTCTGAAGGGATGACTGGCAAAGCAGAACCAGCAACCGCGCGAGCGTACACAGCGTCTCGTTCCGCGCGGGCCGGACATCAGCAAATACGCGTTGTGCCTGCCGGGTGACGCTGCGCAGATCATCAAAGAACGGGCAGGTGTCTTCGGTCAGGAGTGTCGCGCCGTGATCCGGCAGCAGCGAGATGCGCGACACGGTATCTGCATCCAGTGCTTCGAGAGCCAGTGTCAGGACGTCTCCTTCGGTATTGTCCGGAAACCGGAAGCCGTGGGGCGTTCCGGGTGGCACAAACAGCGCCGAAGGCCGGGTTGTCCGGTATCGTGTTTCCGCCAGTGTGATTTCGATGCCAGCCGTCTCAAACAGGAAGAACTGGGCCAGATGTTTGTGCCGGTGAAGTCGGATTGTCCAATCATGTGGTGCGCTCCTTTCCCGGACGCGTTCGCAGTGTACCGCGTCCCGGGACGCACCAGAGAGCAGATTTCCATATAAATCATAGTTTGGGATAGGGCGTGGCATGAGGTCGATCAGGGTTCCGTGAACAACACATGACTGAATAGTCCAATAAGATGACCGGGAAGTCCATTTTCTGACCGGACCCGCGCCCCTAAAATCGGACGCTGATGCGAGGGCGAAGGGGCGATATGACAAAGACGATAAGGACCTCCGTCTGCATCGTTGGTTCCGGGCCGGGTGGTCTGTTGCTGTCCCAGTTGCTTGCCGACCAGGGGATTGAAACCGTTCTGATCGACCGGCAGGACCAGGCGCATATCGAAGGGCGTATCCGCGCGGGGGTGCTGGAACAGGGAACCGTTGACGCGCTTGAGGAGGCAGGTGTCGCAGAGCGCCTGCATCGCGAGGGGCTGCAGCATGACGGTTTTGAACTGGCGTTTGACGGCGACAGACACCGTATCGACCTGCAGGCGCTGACGGGCTGTTCAGTGACTGTTTACGGGCAGACAGAGGTCACGCGCGATCTTTTTGCCAGCCGCCATCAGCAGGGCCAGCAGTTTTTCTTCAATGCACAGGATGTCCGTCCGGTCAGCCTGAAATCAGACAGGCCCGAGGTTCATTTTGTCTGTGACGGCAGGCCTTACATTGTCTCATGCGATTTTGTCGCCGGATGCGATGGGTTTCACGGTGTTTCACGCCAGGCCATTCCGCAAGATGTGCTTCGGACGTTTGAACGGGTCTACCCCTTTGGCTGGCTGGGCATTCTGGTGGATCGCGCGCCGGTGAGCCATGAGTTGATTTATGCAAACCAAGCCCGGGGGTTCGCGCTGGCATCCATGCGGTCGGAAACGCGCAGCAGGTACTATGTCCAGTGCGGTGTGGGCGACACCGTGGATGACTGGTCAGACGATAGGTTCTGGGAAGAATTCGCCGCCCGGCTCGGACCGGATGCGGCGCGCGGACTGCAGACCGGCCCGTCATTTGAAAAGAGCATAGCGCCATTGCGGTCGTTCGTTGCGGAGCCCATGCGGTATGGCCGGCTTTTTCTGGCTGGTGATGCCGCGCATATTGTGCCGCCGACCGGTGCAAAGGGTCTGAACCTCGCTGTGGCTGACGTGCGTCTGCTGGCCCGGGCCCTGTCCGAACACTACAAAAACCACAATGATCACTACATCGAAACCTATTCCGAAACCGTGCTGCGACGCGTCTGGAAGGTGGAGCGGTTTTCCTGGCAACTGTCCAACCTAATGCACCAGTTCCCGGAAAACACAGCGTTTGAGAAACGGATGCAGCGCGCTGAGTTTGAATATCTGTGCAGTTCTGAGGCTGCTTCGCGTACGATTGCAGAAAATTATGTCGGCCTGCCGCTGGAGTAACGGATGGATGCAACTGAACTGAATGGGGGGCTGATCGCCTGGTCGCACTGCCCTTCGCCGGCGGGTACAGTGGTGTTTGTGAACCCGGCAGGGTGTGATCAGCGCTACTGGGATGGCGTTCGCGCTGGTCTGGACCGGGGGCTTGGCACGCTGACTTTCGATCACAGGGGGCAGGGGCTGAGCAGCGATTTGCCAGAAGGCGCGACAGCGCCGGACCTTGCGCTGGACCTGCCGGCACTTCTGGAACATGCAGCACCTTCAAAGGTGGTACTGGTTGGTGACGCAGAGGGGGCCGCTCTGGCGATGCTGGCCGCCGGTCTGCGCCCGGATATGATTGCGGCGCTGGTCCTGACGGCTCCGACTGTTTCCACGAGGGAAACAAGTCCGGCAGGTTGGCTGTCGGAAACTTTCATGGAGCGGTTTCCGGCGCGGACACAGCTCCTCGGGAACATGGTCCTGCAGAATAGCAGGTCCGGCGCAGACAGACTGCGGGCGGCAACCGGCGCGTTGGATCTGCGGGGCACTGCGTCACAGGTAAAGCACCCGGTTTCTGTCGTTTCCGGACGCATGCCCCCGCCTGCCACCGAGGCCATGTCAGATGCACTGCAGGAGGGTCGGCTGATCACGCTGGACGCAGACGTCCGGTGTCTTCCGGCGGAAGCCCCCGATGATCTTGCCCGGATCATAAGCGATGTGGCGTCACCGGTACTGCCCCGCGGTACTGCGGGCGACGAAGTGCGCCGGTCTGTTCTGGGCAACGAACACGTGGAACGGGCCCGGGCGCAGCAGACGGAATTCGACAACGCATTTCAGGCGCTGATAACCGAAGGGGCGTGGGGGACGGTCTGGGCCAGCAACGCAATCACACGACGCGAACGGTCAATGATCACGCTGGCCCTGCTTGCGGCATTGGGTAACTTTGATGAAATACCCATGCACATCCGTGCGGCAGCGGTAACCGGGGCCAGCAGAAAAGACATCGCGGAGGCATTTCAGCACGTCGCGGTTTACGCCGGCGTGCCGCGCGCAAATCATGCGATCCGGCTGGCGAAGGAAGTTTTCAGGGAGATGGACAGCGATGACTGAGGCGCCTTTCACCCGTCGGGACCTGAACTGGCATCCGCCAGCGCTGGCACCTGACTACCGGTCCAGCCGCTTGCGATCGCCGCAGCAGAAACTGCTGCAATATGCGCCGACGGTCACGGAAATGGCCGGGCCGGTTTTCGGACAGGACATGCCAGGACCGCTGGATCATGATCTGCTGGTCAACTACGCGCGGAATGGCAGGACAGCACAGGGTGCCCGCATTCTTGTGCACGGGCGCCTGCTGGACGCAGATAGCAGGCCGCTGCCCGGCAAGCTGATTGAGATATGGCAGGCCAATGCCGGCGGCCGTTACAGACATAAGGCAGATGGATATACCGCACCGCTGGATCCGGATTTCGGGGGATGTGGGAGGTGCATTACCGACAGCGAGGGGCGTTACTCTTTCCGGACGGTCCAGCCTGGTCCGTACCCCTGGCCCAATGGCGGCAATGACTGGCGGCCAGCGCATATTCACTTCTCCGTTTTCGGGGATGGATTTGCACAGCGGCTGATCACCCAGATGTATTTTGAAGGTGATCCCCACATCCCACTCTGCCCGATTGTCCAGGCGGTGCCGTCGCAGGCCGCAGTTGACCGGCTGATCGCCCGTCTGGACATGGCCCGGACCGTTCCCATGGACATCCGCGCCTGGCGCTTTGACATTGTATTGCGCGGACGCGACGCCACGATGTTTGAGAACCAGCGGGAGGGGCTTTGATGGCTTCTGACAGGGAAACGCCGTCCCAGACGGCAGGCCCCTATGTACACATCGGCTGTATGCCGGCAAAAGCCGGCATCGACGGGATGTACGGTGGTGTTGATCCGGGATCGGCCATGATCCTCGGGCCATCAGCGGGCGAGGCGGTCACGCTGGAACTCGATATTCTTGATGGTGAAGATACCCCGCTGCGCGATGCGATGATCGAGATCTGGCAGGCCGGTCCCGAAGGCCGGTTCGGTGCCACGCAGAACTTCAGCAACTGGGGTCGGGCGGCCACTGATGCGGAAACGGGTATTGCGCGTTTTGAAACGCTGAAACCCGGAGCAGCGGGCGAACAGGCGCCGCATATCCTGGTGTGGATCACCGCGCGGGGTATCAACCTTGGCCTGACGACGCGTATTTATTTCGCGGATGAAGCTGACCGGAATGCGCAGGATCCGGTGTATTGCCTCGCGGGGGAGCGTGCACTCACATTGGTAGCGGCCAGGACACCGGGTGGATATCGCCACACCATTCGCCTGCAGGGGGTCTCGGAAACCGTCTTTTTTGATGTGTGAAGGCGCAGAAATCTGCCTGTAACCGGGCGACCGGTTGCTGCGCCCCGAAACCGAGGGGGCGCAGTTATTTTGTCACTGATCAGCCGGCCGAAACCGCGAGGCCTGCCGTATCAAAGAAATGCGACCTGCCGTTCTCGAAGGCGAGACCGCAGGCGTCACCGGGTCTGAGCTCCGTATCGCCGGCAATCCGGACCGTGATCCGCCCGGCACCACCGCAATCCATGACCACAAAAGTGTCTGCACCGAGGTATTCGAGAACATCAACGGTACCGTCGATATTGCCCTGACCGGAGCCCGTGACAGTAATATGTTCTGGCCGGATGCCGATCTGATCCGCGCGATCCGGGATGGCGATGCCGGATGAATGCGCCGCGGCAAAGACATTCATCCGCGGTGAACCGATAAACTGAGCCACAAAAAGGTTCGCCGGGTGTTCATACAGCTCACGCGGTGAGCCGACCTGTGCGATGCGACCCCCATCAAGGACCACAATCCGGTCCGCCAGTGTCATGGCTTCGACCTGATCGTGCGTCACGTAGATCATTGTGGATTTCAGCGTCTGGTGAAGCTTGGCGATCTCATAGCGCATCTCAACACGCAGAGCGGCATCAAGGTTCGACAGGGGTTCATCAAAGAGGAAGGCTGTCGGATCGCGCACGATCGACCGTCCGATGGCCACGCGTTGCCGCTGACCGCCGGAAAGGTCTTTGGGGCGCCGGTCGAGATAGGCATCCAGCTTCAGGACACGGGCGGCCTCGTCGACCTTTTCCTTTATTTCTGCCTGTGGCAGTCCGGCGGATTTCAGTGGAAAGCCCACGTTGTCGCGTACGGACATGTGCGGATAAAGCGCGTAGCTCTGAAACACCATGGCAAGTCCGCGTTTGTTGGGCGGCTCTGCCGTGGCATCGCGGTCAGCGATCATAATCTGCCCGCGCGATGTTTCCTCAAGCCCGGCAATCATCCGCAGCAGGGTGGATTTGCCGCAGCCGGAGGGGCCGACAAAGATGATGAATTCACCCTCTTCGATCTCGAGGTCCACCCCTTTGATGACCTGAACCTCACCGTACCATTTCTCGACGGCTCTGAGTGCAATTGAAGACATTATGCTGCTCCCTGGCGTGTTTCCGGAGACAGGCCGGCCCATCCAAGCCAGACTGCGGCGGTCCATGTGAAAGACCCTCCGCCAGCGGGCGCACCACTCAGCGGATCATAGTATTCGGCAAAACCGTTCATTTCCATCAGCCGCGCGGTATCGCGGCGGATGCGTCCGGCGAGATCATGCTGTCCCTGTTCTTCCAGTCCGGAACCCACCAGGTAGTTCATTATGGGCCAGGTCGGCCCGCGCCAGTAACGGAGGCTTTCGAAACCTTCGGCCTGTGGGTCATAGCTCGGCAGGCCGTATTCGCAGGCCCCCAGCATCCGTTCGATGGCCGGGCGCGCGCGCTGATCATTGATCCCGGCATACCAGCACAGGGCGGACGCATTGCTTAGCACACCGTTGAACCGGCCTGTGTGCGCGTCCCGGCTGTCATAGCCGCCGGTTTCGTCGTTCCACAGCGTCGCGGCGCCTGCCTCCAGCGTGCTGATCCATTCTTCGATCATGCTGACATCTTCGCCGAACCGCCGGCCCATTGCTGCAAGATCACGCTGGGCGCGCAGCAGGGTGAAGGTCATCGTCGGATCCGCCACACGGAATGGATTCAGTTCGAGCAGTTTCGCCTGATCCCAGTTCACCGAAACGCCGATCTGCACCAGTTTGATGTAGCGGTCGTAGTCGTATTTCGTGGGCCGCATCGCGGGATCGACATGGCTTGTGTCACGTCGCGTGTATTCGCCCACGCCGCTTGGGTCGATGGCCCGCATCGCAGCATCCCAGTCCGGTGCGTTATCGCGTCCGGCCTCCCAGGGGTGGGTCACACAGACCGCTCCCTGATCGAGACGCCATTTCATGAACCAGTGGTGCCAGTCGCGCAGCTTTGGCCAGAGAGCCCGCGCGCGGGGCTCGCCGGTCGGGTCATTTGCGAGGATCTTGGCCATGAAGGAGGCTGCCACCGGCGGCTGGCTGATCCCGGACGATGGGATCGGGCCACGGCCCTGCCAGACGTCTGAACCGGGAAAGTAGCCGGGGTCCGGACGGTGGAACAGGATATGCGGGATCATTCCGTCTTCCCATTGTCCGGAGACCAGAGTTTCCAGCTCTTCCCAGGCACGGCCCGCATCGAAGGTCGAAAAGCCCCAGGCGGCAAACGCACTGTCCCAGTTCCACTGATAGGGATACAGGCCATGGGTCGGAAGCGTGTAGCCGCCTTTGTCATTCTGGCGCAGTATGCTGCGCGCGAGGTCTGTAAGATCGGTCATGGCGCGGTCCTCATACCGGGCTGCTGCCGCCAGGCGGCGTTGGTTTTTTCAACAGATACATGTGTCATCCTTTCACCGATCCAGCGGTCAGGCCTTTGGTCATGAAACGCTCAAGGCCCAGGAACAGCGCCATGATCGGGACCGTTGCGATAACGGAGCCTGCCATCAGGTGCTGACGCGGAATTTCGGAAGAGTTCAGCGACGCGATGCCGCGTGTGAGTGTGAATTTGCTCGGATCATCCAGCAGCATGAAGGCAAGAAGGAATTCGTTCCAGGCGATCATGAAGACATAGAGTGATACTGACGCCATTGCAGGCAGCGACAGCGGCAGGGTGATTTTCCAGATCACCTGCAGCCGGTTCAGCCCGTCCATCAGGCCCGCTTCCTCTACCTCTCCCGGCAGACCGCGGAAGTACCCCTGCAGCATGTAGAGTGCCACTGGAATGGTGGTCACAGGGTAGATCATGATGATCCCGGCGATGGAGTTGCGCAGGCCCGTCATCGAAAAGGCGATGTAGATGGGCAGGGCAAGAACGATCATCGGCACCATGTAGATCAGCAGAATGGACCGTGAAAAGGCAGCGCGTCCTTTGAACCGAAGGCGTGCTACAGCATAGGCCCCTGGCACCGCAAAGAGCAGCGTAATGAAAACCGTCAGAACCGAGATCAGGAAAGAGTTCAGCAGGTAAGTGCCGAAGTTAAACTGGCTGAAAAGTTCCTCGTACGAGCGGAACAGTTCCGCGCCGCGGGACAGCTCAATCGAGAAATCAAGTGGGTTCTGGATCAACTCTGACTGGTTTTTCAGGCTGGTCAGGACCATCACGTAAAACGGGATCAGGACAATCGCAGTAAAGAAGATATAGCCGAAACCGGTCAGAAAACGGATGACCGAGGCTTCGAAGATGTGGCGGTTGATCCCGCCCATTTCGACGTCGTCCAGCATGATCCACAGACCAAGAGCTGCGAAACCAGCCGTTGCAACAGCCCCGGTCACTGCTGAGAAACCGGATACGTTTTCTCCGATCACCAGAGGGCCAAACCCCGCAAGTGTGGCTGCGGTAACGGCGGCGGCGGCTGCCACCGGCTGCCATGACTGCCCGCGGATGCAGGCGAACCCGATCAGGATACCCCAGATAAGGGAGCCTGCGCCGGAGGGCCGGAATGCGGAACCGGTTGCGAAACTCATCGCCACAGCAAGGGTGGTCGCGATGATAAAGAGCCACAGCACACCCAGTACAGGCGCCGTGACATAGCCATATCGGAACATGCTCATAGCCCTTCCTCCCGGCTGATAAATTTGAAGAAGAAGACGGAGAAGAGCAGCAGGCAGCCAAAAATGACCACGGCAACGGCGGCACCCGCCCCGATGTTCGACACCGCAAAGGCCTGCTCGTAGACATTCACCGTGAGGGTACGCGTGCCCGCGTTACCGCCGGTCAGCAGGAAAATGTCGTCAAACTTGTTGAAGGTCCAGATGAAGCGCAGCAGGAACAACACGCTGAGAATGCCCAGCAACTGGGGCACCGACAGCGCCCAGAACTGCTGGAAGGGTGATGCGCCGTCCATGTCTGCGGCTTCGTACATGTCCGTGTCGATGCTCTGCATCCTGGCAAGGATGAAAAGGAACGACAGCGGGAAGTAGCGCCAGATCTCGAAGACCGTCACCATAATAAGTGCCAGCGGTCGTTCCCCGAAGAAGTTGATCGACTGCTGTGTCACGCCCATCTGCACCAGCAGAGCATTGGCTGAGCCGGAGAACGGATCAAAGAGGATGATCCAGGCAAAGGCCACAGCGATCACCGGCGATACGTAGGGAAAGAGATAGAGCCCGCGCAGGATACCCTGACCGCGGAAGGACTTGTTCAGCAGCAGCGCGGCAAAGAGCCCGAAGAGCAGCGCGCCGATGGTGCCGAAAACCGTATAAAACAGCGTGACCCAGAGGACTTCCCAGAATTCGTCGCCATCAAACACCCGGGCGAAGTTCTCGAAGGTGAAGGTTGCATTGGTCAGAACGTTCGAACTTTTGCCGCGTATGACCACAGCGCTGTCCTGTGGGCGCAGGCCATTATCGAGATAGGCCTGTTCGACAGTGACCGGGATCATGAGGCGTTCACGCTGCCCTCCTTCCCAGTCGCCGAGATCACAATCCAGGTTGCGCCCGTCGAGTGTACAGCGTTCATCCAGCGCGCCGACGGTCAGGCCCTCTGGCACGACGTCGGAGATGCCAACGCCACCGATGGGCTGTTCCTGGGACGAATTGCGCAGACGATAGCGGATGTTCGCCTGATCTCCGGGCGCTTCGAAATCGCCACGGATGTCTTCGCGTACCACCATCTCCGGTGGCCGCAGATCCGAAAGGGATACCGGCTTCACCGAGATCCAGAAAATTGCGAGGAGCGGCAGCACCACGACCAGCGCAACAGCGGTGATGGTAGGAGCCAGCAAGCCCCAGGCCAGCCGCGCTTCAAGCCGCGCGAGGGGGCCTGCGCCCTTTGGTGGGACAGCATCAGTCATGGTTCATCCTGAAATCTGAAGAAGGTTCGGAGGCGACGGCCAGCGCCGCCTCCGGTGTCACCGGCGGTTACTGGACGCCGGCGATTGCTGTGTTGAGCTCTGCCACGGTGGCGGCAGCATCGCGCTCTCCGTCAATGAACTCGCGCACAAGACGGTTGATGACCTGGCTGTTGATCACCTTGGAGGCCACTGCAAGCTGGCCGTCGGAAACGCCCCAGCGCTGAGCCACGTCG
Organism: Roseobacter phycocola; assembly: GCF_042055075.2. GTDB lineage: Bacteria > Pseudomonadota > Alphaproteobacteria > Rhodobacterales > Rhodobacteraceae > Roseobacter. The sequence goes on from NZ_CP194010.1 coordinate 3,823,633, forward strand.
AGGCCGCCCACGATCTCATCGATCATTGCCTGATCATAAAGATCACCCAGCGGAGCTTTACGATCCACACCAACGTCCAGCGTCGCCCAGAGTTCAGAGAACTGAGCAGGGTTGTCCGCTGTGCCGCGGCGCACCGGGAATTTGCCCTCAGGTGCGATGGCCAGCGTCTGGCCGTAGCCTTCGTTCATAGAGAACTGGACAAATTCCATTGCTGCATCGGTGGACGCATCCGATGTGATACCGAAGTAGCGGATGTCACCCCATGCCGCGCCATCCGGGTTGGACGGTCCGGCAAAGTTGGTCACGATGCCTGTTGCAGCCGCCAGATCCCGCGATGTCGGGTCGTCGTTGATGGTGGGCGGCGCGCTGTCGCGCAGGCCGGCCAGTTCATCAAGGATGAAGGGTGACCAGATGATCATCGCGGCATTGCCCGAGAAGTAGAGCGTGCGCGACTGATCCCAGTACAGATCGCCGGGAGGCGATGCTTTTGCGATTGCCTTGTAGAATTCCAGCACTTCTACGGTCGCCGCCTCATCCAGCGGTTTGATGCCATCCGGGCCAACCGGAGACACACCGTTGGCGAGGAAGACATGCTCCAGCACCTGGCTCATGAAGTTTTCGTCGATCTTCGTTGCTGCAACAAAACCATACATTTCCGGTGGGTTGTGCAATGCTTCGACCGCTGCCAGCACGTTGGCGTACGTGGTGGGTGGCTCAAGTCCTGCTTCTTCGAACTTGTCTGCACGATAGACCAGCATCTGGGTCCAGCCATCCACCGGCACCGAAGCGTATCCGTCGGCTGTCGCTGCCATGCCAAGTGCGCCGGCCGCGAATGTTTTCTCACCAAGTGCTTCGATAACGTCAGTTGCGGCGTCCGGGTCAAGGATGCCGGCATCGGCCCATGGCAGTGCATATTGAAGCGGGTGATAGATCACGTCCGGCAGATCGCCTGCCGCAAAGGCCGCTGTCGCGCGTGTGCCCAGATCGGTTTCTGAAACCGGGATCACTTCGACGGTATGTCCGGATGCCGCGGCAAATTCGGCTGCCATCTGTTCCTGGCGCGCCAGACGTTCGGGCTGTTCTTCTGTGGTCCAGAAGCGGATTGATTCCGCACTCGCCGCGATGGACGACAGGCAGAGCGCCATTGCCGCCCCTGTCAGCAGTATGGATTTGTGGTTGATTTTCATTGATTTCCTCCCATTGAAGTCCTTGTTATGCGGCGCTTTTTGCGACGCGCCCGGCGATTTCGCCGGATGTGAGTGCGGGTGGGCCTGCTGACCCCCGGTCCAGAAATGCGGCTTCTTCGGTTTCCCGCAGCGTTTCCGGGTCCTCGCCCCTGATCCTGCGGATCAGCAGACTGCTGAGTGTGCTGCCCGACCTGGTGAAGTTGACCGCATATGTGCTGAGCTGCGGCGTCGCATGCGCGCCGTCCGGTGTGCCGTCGTAGGACAGCGTCGAGATGTCCGAGCCGACCGCCAGCCCGCATTCAGCAGCCGCGCGGTAGACGCCCAGAGCTGCCATGTCCACCGCACAGACAATGGCTGTGGGCGGCTCCGGCAGACGCAGCATCCGGAGTGCTTCATTGCGGCCTTCAGTGATCGTGACGGCGTCATCGCCCATCAGCGCGGGATCAACGCGCAGGCCTGCTTCCTGCATACCCAGCACAAAGCCGTCGCGCCGAAGGGCCGCATAATTGTATTGCAGACCACCGTTGATGAAACCGATGTGGCTGTGGCCCATCGACGCCAGCCTGCGCACCGCATCCTGCATCGCATCCTCGCCCAGCAGATCGAACCATGCACAGTCTGCCGGGTCTGATGTGCGCCCGAAGAGCACGAATGGGAAATTCTTGCGGCGCAGCAGATCAATCCGGTCATCGTGCACCAGCGTACGGGGGATAATGAAGCCGTCAACTTTGCGGTCACGGATCATCGACGAAAACGTCTCAAGAGTGTGTTCGGGGTCATTTGCGGCGGCCAGGGTGAGGGTCCAGCCCTGAGCACTGGCGCCCTGCGACACCCCTGCGAGGAATTCCGCAAGAAAAGGACGGTGCGCGTCGTGGTCCGCCATCTGAATAACAAGGCCAACGGAACGCGTCAGACCGGTCCGGATAGCCTGGGCAAAACTCAGTGGGTTATACCCCATTTTCTCTGCCATGCGGCGCACGCGGAGGCGTGTTCCTTCGGCGATATCGGGGTAGTCATTCAGCGCCCGCGACACGGTGGACTTGGTTAGCCCCAGCGCGTCTGACACATCAGATATGGTCACCCGGTTTACACCGGTTTTCCGCAGCGTCTGATCCTCGGCTGTCCGCAAAATTTTGTCCTCCCGAGAATCAGAGTGAGCTCCGAAACCGGTTTCGGCAAGGGAAAAACACGAGTTTTGTCGATGGGCTGAAAAACCCGCCGCTCCGGAGCCGAATTTTTGGCTTGGCGGTCGGGAGGGGTCAGCTGCCGTCGGATTACAACCGCAGGCAGCAAATTGTCTTGATTTTTAAGGCCGCGTGCGTGGTTCGCGCCACGCGGAAACTCTACTCCGGCTGCCACTCTCTGCGTGTGAAACCAACGAACGTTTCACCGAGTTCCCCGGCTGAATTCCGCGCAAGAACTTCGCGTATCGAACTGGTGTTCCCGATCGCCTGCCATCCCGGACCCGCAAAGGTGGAGGGTTTGAAGACGTGTTTCGACAGCAGGGGATTCGTCAGCGCCTGACTGAAGGCATCGAGGGCCACAAAGAGCAGGATCAGATTTGGGAGCGGGCTGTTTTTCACCCGGTCCTCGCAGAAAAGGCCGACATGGAAGTCAACATCCCGGGTGCTATTGTAGAACCCGCGCAGCATCTCTGCGACTTCCGGATCAGAAGAGATGCTCTCAAAGGAAAACGGCCGGGTCTGCCCCAGATAGTCACAATAGTCTGAGAAACCTGCAAGCTGGCAGAACCTGTCCTGCTGGATTGACGAAATCTCGATGTGCAGCAAAGGATTTGCCGTATTTCGCGGGCCCAGTTCAGCGGCCTGCGTGGCGCTGATGTCTGCAAATGCCCCGGCGAGGCCGCAGTCGATCAGCAGAGCATTGTTCATAAATGTCGAGCCAACAGGGTGCATCTTCCCGCCCCAGCGGATCTGGTCCGGGATCAGCGCGTGCCAGCGATAAAGCAGGCTGAACTCGGTCGTGATCCAGTTGGGTTTGTTCCACGCGGCATTCCAGGCAACCGAAGGGTCGGCACGCAGGTTGAAGGGCAGCGGCGAGATGTGATTGATGTAGTCTTCGACCACGATCTTGATGAAGAGAACAATCACGGTGTTACGTGCGGTCTCAAAGACGCGGTCATCATCCCAGTCCGGGTTTTCCGCTTCGATTTCGCCTGCAAGGCGGTTGTGTTCACGCAGGAACAACGTGTTCATCATCGCAGTCTGTGGGACTGAATTGGCACGATCGCCGCCAAAGGCAAATAGCTTTGCGCGACGGTCATCATCAATGCTGCTGTCGCCGAGCGGATGGTCCAGCACCGCAAAGTCCGGATCGACCTTGCCGTCTTTGTAGAGAAACGGTGCGTAGTCTTCGCCATTGATCGTCTGAGTTTTGAGCCGCCCTTTGCGGCCCTTCGCGTTTGATCTGAGACGCAGCGCATTTGTCTGCTCTTCGGTGCGCCCGTACAGCGGACACAGATCAATCTCATGGTTCGACGTGTTTCTTTTCAGGCGGGTCTGCTGCGTTTCACCTTCTGCGGTCAGGTCCTCGGTCTCTGTGCGGATGAAACCGTCCGTCAGATACTGCGCAAAGGCAGGGAAGAGGCAGGTCGATTTTGGGCACATGCGCTGATGACCGTCGCGACGGGCAAACAACGCGGCAAGCGCCTCGGGGTCCGGCATGTCCTCACGCGGATCAGGGGGCAGGTGCCGACCGCTCCACCGGCGGTCCGTGAGGCCGGCCCACGACACATAGTCGTGGCGTGTGCTCATCGGATGTGGGCGGAACCGGGCCCGTTTGACGACGCGATTGATCGCCCACCGGTTCACCAGTTCTGCAAGAGGCGGAATCCCCTCGATGATACGAAAAAGAAATTCCTGAAGGCGGTATGGAATACTGGGCATGAAAATCACTCTGAAATGGGTCAACTATGCGTTGATTATCATCCGGTGTTTCGCTTTTTTCTAGTTTTTTGTCCGGTCAGTTGCCGCGTACGGTGTTTTCCATGTTGATTTGTGAGCGTTGCCGGACCGGCACAAACCAGAGTGCAGCCGGGTCGGTGTAATTTTGTGATTAGCATTTTTCGGGTTTTCCGGGGCACAGTCTGAAGGCGGCTCACGGCACATTTCGGATGATGGTGCTGTGGCGGGCAGGAAAGAACGGAAGGAACCAGATGAATAAGACAGCCATTTACAAACTCAGTGAGCTTGCAGACCGGAAGCCGGAATATGCGCTGGTCGGCGAAGTTGATCTTGTCGTTGTAAGGTTTGATGAAAATATCTCTGTGTTCTACGGTCGATGCCTGCACCGCGGTGCGCTGATGTCGGATGGCCATGTGCGGGGCGACGATCTGATCTGCGGTGTGCACAACTGGGATTACCGGCTGGACAGCGGCGTATCCGCCTATGCCAACGACGAGAAACTGCCAAAGTTTACTTCATGGATTGAGGGTGACGACATCTGTGTGGATGCGGACGAGATCAATCAGTGGGGCTATGAAAATCCGCAGCCTTACAACCGGGATTCGTATCTGGGTCTTTACGCCGATCCGAGCCATGGCATAGCCGAAGAGCCATACACCGGGCTGATCCATACCTATGCAAAGTCCGGGCTGTCCGAAACCGGGCATCACGGGATCGTTGAATCTATGGGCGTGCCGCGCACTGAACTGCCGGACTGGGATGACATTCAGCTGCTCACAGCACAGCTGCACCGCGCGCCTTTGCTGGATGATGCTCCGGTCGGCACGGACGTGGTTATTGGTCCGAATGCGCAGAAACCGCTGCGTCTCGACATCCCGCTTTTTGTTTCAGATATGAGTTTTGGCGCGCTTTCCGAACCCGCCAAAATCGCGCTTGCGCGTGGCGCTGAACTGGCCGGTACCGGCATCTGCTCCGGTGAAGGCGGCATGCTGCCCGAAGAGCAGGAAGCCAACAGCCGCTATTTCTATGAGCTTGCATCGGGGCGGTTTGGTTTCAGCTGGGATAAGCTGGACAGGGTCCAGGCGTTTCACTTCAAGGGCGGGCAGGGCGCGAAAACCGGTACCGGAGGCCACCTGCCGGGCGAAAAGGTTCAGGGCAAAATTGCGGAAGTACGTGATCTGGAGCCGGGGACCTCTGCCATATCCCCTTCGCGCTTTCCGGACTGGACAGACGTCGGCCAGATAAAGGTATTTGCCGATGAGGTCCGGGACAGGACGGGCGGTATTCCTATTGGCTACAAACTCTCGGCACAGCATATTGAGCGGGACATTGACGCAGCCCTCGCGGTCGGCGTCGATTACATCATCCTCGATGGACGTGGTGGTGGCACAGGCGCTGCTCCGGTAATTTTCCGCGACAATATCTCCGTGCCAACCATACCGGCGCTGGCCCGCGCCCGCCGCCATCTGGACCAGCTGGACCGTCGGGACGTCTCGCTGGTGATCACAGGGGGGCTGCGCAAGCCCGCAGATTTCATCAAGGCGCTGGCGCTTGGCGCGGACGCGATTGCGGTGTCAAACTCGGCGATGCAGGCCATTGGTTGTCTGGCGATGCGGGCGTGCCACACGAACAACTGCCCGGTGGGTATCGCCACGCAGAAACCGCATCTGGTCAACCGTCTGGTGGTTGAGAAATCAGCGCGCCAGCTTGCCAACTTTTTTGAGGCAAGCGTTGAGCTCATGCAGGTGATGGCCCGGGCCTGCGGACATGATCACCTGAACGGTTTCAACGCGGATGATCTGACAACCTGGAAACGTGACATGGCCGACATATCGGGCGTGGCGTTCGGCGGCGTGGCATAAGGAGAGAATTGATGACAACGGATAACCTGGACTGGATCTCTGTCGGCCACGTGGACGACCTGCCGGAGGGACGCATCAAAACAGTGACAGCACGGACGACGTCGATTTGCCTTGTGCACTTTGACGGCCAATGGGCTGCGATGAACAATCACTGTCCGCACCAGCGCGGTCCGCTGGGCGAAGGGTCAATTGAAAAGGGCGTCGATGACAAATGCTGGATCCGCTGCCCCTGGCACGGCTGGGACTTTGACCCGCTGACCGGCAAGCCGCCGGGTGGTCATGAGGATACCGGGCAGGAGATGTATCCGCTCGACATCCGTGATGGCGAAATCTTTGTGGGGCTGGAAGCGGAACCACCGCACGAGCGCACGACAACGGATGTCATGACCGAAACCATGGTCAACTGGGGGGTTCAGTCAGTGTTCGGCATGGTTGGTCATTCCAACCTTGGTCTGGCAGACGCCATCCGCCTGGCTGTCGTGCACAAGAAGCTCAAATACTACGGGATCCGGCACGAGGGTGCTGCCGCCTTTGCCGCATCGGCCTATGGGAAACTGACGGGTAAACCTGCGGCCTGTCTGACGATCGCGGGACCCGGGGCAACCAATCTGATCACGGGTCTCTGGGATGCGAAGGTGGACCGGGCGCCCGTACTGGCGCTGACCGGCCAGGTGCAGACCCAGGTGTTTGGCCCCGGAGCATTTCAGGACATTGATCTGGCCTCCGCGTTTCAGGCGGTTTCCAGGTTCTCGCAGACTGCCCTCAGCACGTCGAACCACGCTGAGCTGATGTCGCTGGCCTGCAAGAACGCCATTGTGAACCAGGATGTTGCGCATCTCATTTTCCCGGATGATATGCAGACACTGCCGTCGGATCAGCCTGCAGGGATGCCAGAAGGGCGTCTCAGCAGTACGCGGATTACGCCGTCTCAGGAAGAGACCGATGCGGCCGTGTCCCTGCTTAACAGCGCGAAAAGGCCGCTCATCGTTGTGGGGCATGGCGCTTACAGTGCACGTGATCAGATCATTGCGCTGGCCGAGAAAATCGGGGCACCGGTGGTCACCACGTTCAAAGCCAAGGGGCTGGTGCCCGACAGTCATCCGCTGGGCGCAGGTGTTCTGGGTCGCTCGGGCACGCCGATTGCCAGCTGGTTCATGAATGAGGCCGATGTGCTGATCGCATTCGGTGCCAGTTTCTCCAACCACACTGGCATTGCGCCTAAAAAGGATATCATCCAGGTCGATTACGACAGGATGCAGCTTGGCAAATTCAACCCGGTCAAAGTGCCGGTCTGGGGGGAGATCGGCGCATTCTGTGACGTCGCGGGCCCTGCCATCGCGCGCCATGCAGACGCCGTGGACCAGGTCAGTGAACTCAAAGATCGCTGGAACATCTGGCGCAATGAAAAAACACGCCGTCTGGCCGAAGAGCATGGCAAGGGCATCCACTCCTTTGCCATTTTCGAGGCGTTGGGCAGGCTGGTGCCTGACGATGCCATTTTCGCAGTGGACGTCGGCAACAACACCTATTCGTTTGGGCGGTATCTTGAAACCAAAGGTACACAGCGCGTGCTGATGTCAGGATATCTTGGGTCAATCGGTTTCGGGTTGCCGGCTGCGATGGGGGCCTGGGCTGCAACGCAGGACATTGAAAGCCTGCGCGGTCGCAAAGTGATTTCCATTTCCGGCGATGGTGGCTTTGGTCAGTATCCAATGGAATTCACCACGGCGGTCAAATACGGAATGGATATCACCCATATCCTGCTTCACAACGGCGAGCTCGGGAAAATCTCCAAGGAACAGCGCTCGGGCGAATGGCCGGTCTGGGAAACGGATCTGCAGAACCCGTCCTTTGCAGCTTTCGCGCGGCTTTGCGGTGGTCACGGTGAAAAGGTCACGGAAACCGGCGGGATCGAAGACGCAATCAGAAATGCGCTGGCAGTGGACGGCCCGGCGCTGGTCGAGATTATGACGGACGCTGAACTGGTCTGAACCGGTATCGCCCGGACGCACGGTCCGGGCGGTCAGCCCTCGTCAAAGACTTTTCTGGCAACGCGGAAGCATTCGAGACCCTGCGGCACGCCACAATAGATCGCGATCACATGGATGATCGCGCGCACCTCTTCTTTGGTCACGCCGTTATTGATGGCACCACGGCAATGCAGTTCCCATTCCTGCATTTTTCCAAGTGCCCCGATCATCGACAGGTTCAGCATCGAACGTGTTTTAGCATCGAGCGTGTCATCGCCCCACCCGAAGCCCCAGCACCAGGCGGTCATCGCTTCCTGGAAGGGACGGGTGAAATCGTCTGCAGCGGCCAGGTTGCGTTCGACGTATTCCGCGCCAAGCGTGGATTTTCGCTGTTCCAGCCCCTTGAGAAAAAGGTCTTCGTCAAAAACGCTCATCGTCTGTTCCTTGTGTTGCCAGGCTCGTTGGTCCGGGTCCGGACTGTCAGACCGTCTCCCCGGCGTCAATTGCTTCGCGTATCCAGCGTTGCAGGTGCATGACAGGATGCTCGGAGTTCACCCCGCCGCGCGGGTCAATGACCAGTGGCCCGGGCCGGTAACCCCGCGAGTGCAGCCCCCGCTGAACGGATTCCACCAGTGTGATGTCTTCAGCAACGGTTGTCTCGCGGTCCTGGCGGGCGAGCTGGCGAACCACCGGGTTTTCCGCACCGCCAACCGAATACCACCCCCGCCAGACGACGACGCGATGCGCGTCAACCACGCGCCAGTGATAAGTATTCAGAACATTGCCCGGATAGACCTGAAAGCTGAACATTGGCCAGAGAAACCAGCTGGAATACTCCGCCTCATGCTCGAAACCTGAGTGGATATCATAGGTCATATCCTCAAGGTTCTGGCATTCCGTGGTGTGCCGCAGACACATGCCCTGCGGCTGGATGTCGTAGGTTTCAGGCCGGACAACGCCGCTGGCAAATGTGGGGTGGCAAAGGGCGCAGTGATAGCATTCGGAATAGTTCTCAACGGAAACTTTCCAGTTGCAGTTTTCCGGCACCTCGACCCATTCCAGCGGTTTCAGCTCCTGCCAGTGCGGCACCCATTCTTCCAGTTCCTGACGCGCGCCGGGAAACCATGTGTCCATCGGGCCGGCGTCGGGGTCGAGATTCACAAAAACGAACCCCAGGAATTCTTCAGCCCGAACCTCTGTCAGGCAGACATCAGAACGGTCAAAGCCCTCGACTGCGCGGATGTTCGGGCCTGACCGCAACGCCCCGGTCAGTTCATAGGTCCAGGCGTGATAGGGGCAGACGACAACGCGGGTGGTGCCGCTGCCCGATACCAGTTGATGTGCGCGGTGCTGACAGACATTATAGAACACCCGGATTTTGTCGTCGCGCCCGCGGATCGCGAAGAGGCTCTCGCCGGCAATTTCAAAGGTCGCGTAATCGCCAGGCCCGGCAAGGTCCGCACTGTGGCACCCGAACTGCCACGTTCTGGCCAGCAGACCGGCTTTCTCGGTCTCGAACACAATCGGATCAGTGTAATATCGTGCATCAAGCGACCGGATGGGCTGCGTCATTCCGGGTCTCCATCGTAGATGCCCAGCTGGTGGCGGCGGCGGTGGAAGGTTTCGACCCGTGTGACAACCTCGTCGCTGGCCACTGCGATCACAAAAGAAAGCAGTGTTTCAAGCAGTGCGATTGTGCTGACGGACGATGGGAAAAATTGGGGTGTTTCTGCGGACACCACGAAACCATGATCAGCGGCCCGGATGATCGGGCTGGCGGGGCTGTCGGACAGGCCGATGATGCTCATGCCCTGTTCTTTTGCGATTTCCACAGCTTCGACGACTTCCCGGCGATAGGGCTTGCAGGTAATGGCGATGAGCACGTCGCGCCCATCGGCCCAGGCCAGATCGTCGATCGGTGTTGATCCTGGTTTGGGAATTGCGTGGAACTGCACCATGCCGGTCGAGGCAAGGTACGTGAAATTGCGCGCATTGGAATTGTTCACACCAACGCCGAGCGTGAAAACGTTCCGGGATTTCCAGATCGTTTGTGCAGCGGTGCTGAGATCATCAGCCGTGATCCCAGCAAACGTATCTTCGACGTTGCGCAGGGCGCCCTGCACCATGTCTGCGTAAAGGCCTCCGAGCGCACCGGACTTCCGGATGTCCTGCAGCCAGCGCGCGCGTTCCGGAAAATCCGCAGCACCTTTGCGAATCGCTTCGCGGAACGGCTCGCGGAAATCTTCGTACCCGTCAAAGCCGACCTGCCGGGCCATGCGGACCACCGTGTTGGGTTTGACGCGTGCAGCTTCGGCGATCTCGCGCACGGTTGAAACGCCCACATCCCGTGGGTTTTCCAGCACGTAGGTCGCTGCTTTGCGGGCCTCTGGCGTCAGTTCAGACAATTCGCCCGCGAGGCGCTCCAGAATTACAGATGATACGTTTGTGCCATTCATGATTGACGATGGTATAAATGTTTGCTTAGGCTGTCGAGAGATTTCTGAACACCGGGGCACAAGATGACCGAGAAGAGCTTTCCGACCCAGGCAAAGGTTGTCATCGTAGGTGGCGGCGTGATGGGATGTGGTCTGGCCTATCACCTGGCGCATGAGGGCTGGACAGACGTGGTGCTGCTGGAAAAGGCGGAGCTGACCAGCGGCAGCACCTGGCACGCCGCTGGACAGATTACCCATTCCACCAGTTCTTTCGGCCTTGGGAAATGTGTCGACTACAACATCGGCCTCTACGCCGGTGCGCTGGAGCGCGAAACGGGGCAGGCCGTGACGTGGCACGGGTGCGGATCCTTCCGGCTAGCCTATACCCAGGACGAGATGGACTGGCTGCGACACACATTGTCCGTTGGCCGGTCACTGGGGTTCAACATTGAACTGGTGGGCGCTGACCGCGTCGCCGAACTGCACCCGTTTTACAATCTGGAGGGCGTTCTGGGTGCATTGCACACCCCGGACGACGGGCACGTAGACCCAACGAATGTAACGATGGCGATGGCTGCCGGAGCCCGGCAGTTGGGCGCGCGGATTATCCGCCAGTGCCGCACGACAAACATCACCCGGACGGCTGGCGGGGAATGGCTGGTCGAAACCGAAAAGGGCAGTATCCTGTGCGAGCACGTGGTGAATGCCGGCGGAACCTATGCCCGGCAGATGGGCGAATGGTCCGGTCTGCAGCTGCCGATGACGTCCATGACGCACCACTACTTTGTGACTGAGCCAGTGCCGGAATTTGAAGCGCTGGATAAGGAGCTTCCTGTCATCCGTGATGACAGGAAGGTCTCCGGCTATATTCGCATGGAGCAGAAACGCGGCCTGATCGGCATCTATGAAAAGGAAAACCCGAACTCTGTCTGGCACGATGAATGCCCGTGGGACTACGAGAACTGGCTGTTTGATGCTGACTATGACCGAGTCATGCCGTGGCTGGAAGAGAGCCTCAACCGGATGCCCGTGCTGGCGGATCTGGGGATAACCCGCGAGGTCCATGGTGCGATCTCGCATCCGCCGGATGGTAACCCGCTGATCGGCCCGGCGCCGGGTGTGCGCAACTACTGGTGCTGTTGCGGCACGCAGATCGGGATCGGCTGGGGCCCCGGCCTGACCCGCGAACTGGCGCGCTGGATGGTACATGGCGCGGCGGATATCTCGATGCGCGACTATGACCCGCGCCGGTTTGGTGCCTACGCGACAAAGGACTGGCAGGTGGTCAAGGCGCACGAGGATTACTGTCTGCGGCACGAAATCCCATTTCCGCACTACAACAGGACAGAAGGCAGACCACTGAAACCGTCGCCGCTCTATGAGGAGCTGAAACTCCGCGGGGCAGTTTACGAAGAAGTTTATGGCTTTGAGCGACCGCGCTGGTTCGCCAGGGACGGGGTGGCACAGCACGATCATTACTCATTCCGGCGCAATGCGGTGCATGACATTGTCGGCGCAGAGGTCCGAACCGTTCGGGAGGCGGTTGGGATCATGGATGTCTCGGCTTTCACTAAGGTGTTGGTTTCCGGACCTGATGCCTACGCTTTGCTGGATCGTCTGACGGCCAACAGGATGCCGCAGAAAACCGGTTCGGTGACGCTGACCCACATGCTTAACCGTCGGGGACGGATTGAACTGGAAACGACAATTGTGCGTCAGTCCGATGACCGGTTCTACCTTGTCTGCGCTGCGTTTTTTGAACAGCGCCTTCTGGACCATCTGGAACAGAACAGAGCAGGCGATGACGTCAGCGTCACCACGCTGTCTGAAGCCTGGTGCGCCCTTTCGCTGAACGGACCATTGTCACGCGATGTGCTTTCGGCCTGCACAGATGCACCATTGGACAATGCTTCCTTCCGGTGGCTGTCAGCGCAGGAGATCAGCATTGCAGGCCACCAGATCCTGGCCATCCGCATGTCTTATGCCGGCGAACTGGGCTGGGAACTGCATATGCCCCGTGAGGCCTGTCTTGACGTATATCTCGCGCTGCGCACCGCCGGCGAACCATCTGGCATATGCGACTACGGCTCGTTTGCGATGAACGTCATGCGCATGGAAAAGGGGTTCAAAGGTGCGGGTGAGCTCACCAATGAGGTGACCCTGCCGGAGGCTGACGTCATGCGGTTTGTGCGTGATGACAAAGAATTCCTGGGCAAAGAGGCGACGCTGGCCGGACAGGACACCCTGCGCTGGATCTGCGCAAGCCTGTCCATCGAACCTGATGGCGTAAACGACGGGCACGGTGGCGAGGCCGTTCTGCTGAACGGGGAGGTTGTGGGGTCGGCCGCATCCGTCGCTTATGGCCACTCGGTTGGGCGCATTCTCGCCTTTGCCTACCTGCGTCCCGAGGCGGCTGCGCCTGGTACGGCGCTTGAAGTTGTGATTGCGGGCGAGGCACGCCCTGCGACCGTGCTGGGCGCGCCTGCTTATGACCCGGAAAGCCTGCGCCCGCGCGCAGATGCCAGAATTGAGGAAGCAGCGGAATGAGCTTGCCGGATACGATGCGCGCTGTTGTGACGATGGGCCACGGCGGGCTGGAACAGCTGGTGCTGCACACTGACTGGCCCCGGCCGGACCCCGCTGCCGGAGAGGTTCTTGTCCGCGTACGGGCCTGCGGGCTCAACAACACAGACGTCAACACGCGCACCGGCTGGTACTCGAAGGCCGTGAGCACAGCGACATCCGGCGAGGGGTATTCAGAAGTTGATGACGAGGACCCCACATGGGGTGGCAGGCCGCTGACCTTTCCACGCATTCAGGGTGCTGATGTCTGCGGTGAGGTTGTTGCGGTTGGGCCGGACGTTGATCCGTCCCGGGTGGGGGAACGCATCATCTCGGATAACTGGCTGCGCGACCCTGCAGACCCGGACAACAAGGACAAAACCGGTTACTATGGATCGGAACGGGATGGTGGATTTGCCGAATATACGACGATGCCTGCCGCCAATGCCGTTCCGGTGAAGTCGGATTACTCTGACGCGGAACTTGCCACCTTCAGCTGCTCATATTCCACCGCTGAGGGGATGCTGACCCGCGCTGGTGTCACGGATCAGGATACGGTGCTCATACCTGGAGCATCGGGGGGTGTTGGCGGCGCCTTGCTGCAGCTTGCAAAACTGCGCGGTGCGCGGGTCATCGCGATGGCATCTGAGGCGAAACACGCGGATGTGGCAGCGTTCGGCCCGGATCTGATCCTGCCGCGTGCGCCTGACGATCTGCAGGCTGCACTGGGGGGTGAAAAGGTCACTGTGGTGGCCGATGTGGTCGGAGGCACGCAATGGCCGTCGCTGGTCGATGTTCTGCAACGGGGCGGGCGTTACACCTGTTCGGGCGCGATCGCCGGGCCTCTCGTCGAGCTAGATCTGCGGACACTCTATCTGCGCGATCTCACTTTTACAGGGTCCACAGTTATTCCGGTCGGGGTCATGCAGCGTCTCGCGAAATACATCGAAGACGGATCTGTGCGACCCGTTCTGGCAGCAGTTTATCCGCTGGAGGAACTGCGTGAGGCGCAGACAGCCTTTATCAGCAAAAAGCTGACCGGCAACATAGTGGTGTGCCCTTGAAGATCACCGGCATCACTGTGTGGCAGGTCGACCTGCCACTCGAACACCCGTACTGGCTGTCCGGTGGCCGCCTTAAATTCGAGGTGCTGGATGCCACACTTGTCCGGATCGATACAGATGCCGGGATTTCCGGATGGGGAGAGGGCACGCCCTGGGGGCATACCTATGTGCCGGCGCATGGTCCCGGCATCCGCGCGGGGATCGAAACGATGGCACCCTTTGTCATGGGGCTTGATCCGCGGCGCGTGCTGGACGTTGAACGGGCAATGGATCTTGCCCTGCCCGGGCACCTTTATGCGAAGTCGCCGCTGGATATGGCCTGCTGGGACATTGCGGGCCAGGCTGCAGGTGTGCCGATTGCGGAACTGATGGGAGGCGGTTCACGCACGCCCCGGGCCATTGCCTCGTCGGTTGGGGCCAAGACGATTGAGGAAACCCGCGACGTGATCGAAAGGTACCGTGCGCGCGGATATGTTGCCCATTCGGTCAAGATTGGCGGTGATGTCACCCGCGACATTGCCCGGATCCGCGATGTGGAAAGCATCCGGCGGCCTGGTGAGACGGTTCTTTACGATGTAAACCGGGGATGGACCCGCAGCGAGGCCCTGCGCGTCATGCGGGCGACCGAAGATCTGCAGGTCATGATCGAGCAACCCTGCGAAACCCTCGATGATATTGCAGCGCTGAGCCACCGGCATGCCTGCCCGGTCAGCGTTGATGAAAGTCTCGTCACGCTTCAGGACGCAGCGCGGATTGCCCGGGACGGTCTTGCTGAGGTTTTCGGCATCAAACTCAACAGGGTGGGCGGTCTGACCCGCGCCGCGCGCATGCGGGACATCGCTCTGGCGCACGGTATTGACATGTTCGTCATGGCAACCGGCGGTTCCGTCCTGGCCGACACCGAAGCACTGCATCTGGCGGCTACGGTTCCGGATCACAACTGTCTTGGCGTCTGGGCCTGTCAGGACATGATCACGGCTGACATAGCAGGTGGCAGGGGGCCACGGAACATCGAGGGGCATCTCACCCTGCCGGAAACACCCGGTCTGGGTGTACACCCGAACGAAGATGCGCTGGGCGACCCGGTCGCAGTGTACAAATGAAAATCCGCCGGCTGACACTCTGGACGGTACCGCTGATCAGCCATGAAACTTATTATATGGCCTCAGGTAAGACGTGCGACACGGTCGATAGCGTGGTGCTGGCTGTCGATACGGACAGTGGTTTGCGCGGATGGGGCGAGGTCTGCCCGATCCCGCACTATCTTCCGGCATATGCCGGTGGCGTTGGCCCTGCGCTGCGTGAGCTGGCCCCGGTCCTGATCGGGGCGGACCCGAGGGGTCCCGAAGCTCTGATGGCCCGTGCAGATGCCTGGCTGGCAGGGCATGTTTATGCAAAGTCTGCCCTGGACATTGCCCTGTGGGATATCACTGGCAAAATCGCCGGGCTCCCCCTTTTTGCACTGCTTGGCGGGCGGCGGCAGGAGGACATGCCGCTCTATCACTCCATCACCTGCATCGCGCCGGATGAAATGGCGCGCATTGCGCTGGAGGCACAGGCGGATGGGATCACGCAGTTTCAGGTGAAACTCGGTGCGGATGCGAGCATTGAGGCTGACATCGAGCGGCTTGTGAAAGTGCGGGAAGCCGTGGGCCCCGGGCCGCTGGTTTATGGCGACTGGAACTGTGGCGCGACGCAACTGGATGCAACACGGGTAGGGCGGGCCGTCGCGCATCTTGACGTGATGCTGGAACAGCCCTGTGCCACGATCCGGGAATGTGCTGCGGTGCGTTCGGCAACCGGGTTGGCGATGAAAATGGACGAGACCGTGCATGACACTGAAAGCCTGCTGGAAGCGGCAACATCCGGCGTCATGGATGCGGCGGCGCTTAAGCTGTCAAAATTCGGCGGGCTGTCTGCAACCCGGCGCGCGCGGGATCTGTGTCTGCATCTCGGTGCCCGGATGTGTGTCGAGGATACGTGGGGCAGTGACATTACGACCGCGGCTCTGCTGCATCTTGGGGCCGCCACTGATCCCGCCCGCCTGCTCAATGTGTGCGATCTGTCCGGTTACGTCGCTCCGCGCATCGCACCGGACTGCCCGACACGCGCCAATGGCCGTATTGCGCCGCCAACCGGACCTGGTCTGGGCATTAACCCGGATGCCGCCGTTCTGGGCGAACCTGACCTGATACTGGAGTGACTCTCTGATGAACCGACTGCACAGCCAGAAAGAATGGATCGAGCGGGCACGGCAGGTGCTTCCTGCAGCGGGACTGGGCAACTTTGATCCCGGTATTGTCATTGCGCGGGGCAATGGCAGCCGGGTCTGGGATGAAGATGGCCGCGAATACGTTGACTATCTCATCGGGTCCGGTCCGATGCTGCTGGGGCATGGGCATCCGGAAGTGATGGAAGCCGTTCTTGAACAGCTCCCGCTCGGGATGACATTCTTTGCCGGAAACGCAAAAAGCATCGAACTGGCAGAAGCGATCTGCGATGCGGTGCCCTGCTGTGAACAGGTGCGTTTCGTGACTTCCGGCGGCGAGGCCGATATGTACGCGATCCGGCTGGCACGGGCCTTTACCGGGCGCGACAGGATCCTGAAGTTCGAGGGCGGCTATCACGGTATGAGTGCAGAGGCGCAGATGAGTCTTGCGCCGTCACGTCAGGTGAATTTCCCGACGGCGGTGCCCGACAGTGCGGGTATTCCGCAGGGCGTCGCAGATCAGATGCTGATCGCGCCCTTCAATGATCTGGAGGCAGTGGCCGAGCTGCTCCGCGAGCACGACGACATCGCCGCAATAATCGCGGAACCGCTGCAGCGGATCATACCGGCTGAACCGGGTTTTCTGTCCGGCTTGCGCGAACTCTGCGACACGCATGGTGTCCTGCTGATCTTTGACGAAATCGTCACCGGTTTCCGGCTCTCCTATGGCGGTGCACAGCAAAGATATGGTGTCACTCCTGATATCTGCACGCTCGGCAAAATCACGGGTGGCGGCTTTCCCCTTGCGGCAATCGGCGCGAGCGCAGACATTATGCGCCATTTCGACAAGTCTGCTGTTGGCGAAGAGGGCTGGCTGATGCAGCTGGGCACGCTGTCCGGAAACCCTGTTGCTGCCGCAGCTGGTCTGAAAACCATGGAAGTGCTGCGCCGGAATGGGACCTATGAAAAGCTGCGCACATCCGGCGGCGCTTTGCAGAAGATGCAGTCGGAGGCTCTGACCGACGCTGGGATTCCGCACACGATCTGTGGGGACGAGACGCTGTTTGATATCTGGTTTACCGAAAAGCCCTGCCGCGATTACCGCTCCGCACGACATGATGATCCGGACATGAACCGGGTCTACAATGAGGTTCTGCGGGAACACGGGGTCTTTAAGAGCCCCGGCAAACTATATCCCTCGCTCGCTCTGACCGATGAGGATTTTCAGCTGACAGCCCACGCGGTATCGATGGCGACAGCAGCTGTTTCCGCCCGCCTTTGAGGCGGTCTCCCCACGCAACTGAAATGCCGGAACGATCGCTATTATGAACAGCCTGGATGCGCAGCTGAGTTCCGGTTTGTTTAAGAATTAGGCAGTTGCATCCAAAAACGGCGCGGAAATCAGCAAAACCGGGCGCTCCGCCAAATCTCTGATGCAAATGGTGGCAAACCCACGACGCCTGAGTCCAACTGACGGCGCTCTTCGGGGCGCTGAGATGCCGCGCGATGGACGATCCTGGCAGATGCTGACCACCGCGCGACTGCAACACAACTGCTGCGCGTTCTGACTACACCAGTTGGAACGGGGACAATAGCCTGAAGTCTGTTCCCGGGCGCAGCTCTTACAGGGACTGTTTTCCAGATGGCTCACTCACTGAAATTTTCTTCCTATGTTACGGCCGCAGTGCTTGCGTCCACTGGTCTTGCGGCTGCCGAATGTGCGGATCCGGTCAAGGTCGGTGTGCTGCACTCTCTCTCGGGGACGATGGCGATCTCTGAGACGACGCTCAAAGACACCATGCTCATGCTGATCGAAAAGCAGAACGCCGCCGGTGGTGTTCTGGGCTGCGAGATCGAAGCGGTCGTTGTTGACCCGGCATCTGACTGGCCGCTCTTTGCTGAAAAAGCCCGCGAACTGCTGACGGTGCATGAGGTCGACGTGATCTTTGGCAACTGGACGTCCGTGTCGCGCAAATCCGTGCTGCCGGTCATTGAAGAGCTGAATGGTCTGCTCTTTTATCCGGTGCAGTACGAAGGCGAAGAAAGCTCGCGCAACGTCTTCTACACCGGTGCTGCACCCAACCAGCAGGCGATCCCGGCGGTTGACTATTTCCTCGAAGAACTGGGCGTTGAGAAATTTGCTCTGCTGGGGACAGACTACGTTTACCCGCGCACGACCAACAACATTCTCGAGCAGTACCTGCAGGACAACGGTATCGCGTCCGACGATATCTTTGTGAACTACACGCCTTTCGGCCACTCTGACTGGGCGACAATCGTCGCGGACGTCGTCGCGCTGGGTGAAGACGGTAAGCAGGTCGGCGTGATTTCGACAATTAACGGCGACGCAAACATCGGTTTCTACAAAGAGCTGGCGGCTGCTGGTGTCTCCGCAGACGACATCCCGGTTGTGGCTTTCTCTGTGGGTGAGGAGGAACTGTCCGGCCTCGATACGTCGAACCTGGTGGGCCACCTGGCCGCGTGGAACTACTTCCAGTCCGCGGAAACAAGTGCGAATGCCGAATTCATTGACGCGTGGAAAGAGTTTGCCGGCGCTGACCGTGTGACCAACGACCCGATGGAAGCGCATTACATCGGTTTCAACATGTGGGTGAACGCCGCAACGGCTGCCGGTACCACGGATGTCGACGCCGTGCGGACCGCTATGTACGGACAGGAATTCCCGAACCTGACGGGTGGTACTGCGGTCATGCTGCCAAACCACCACCTCGCTAAACCGGTGCTGATCGGTGAAATCACCGCAGACGGCCAGTTCGAAATCATCTCCAAGACGGCAGAGGTCCCCGGCGACGCCTGGACCGACTTCCTGCCAGCGTCCAAGGTTCTGAGGTCTGACTGGAAAGAACTGGGCTGCGGCATGTACAACACAGAGACCAAAACCTGTGTGCAGCTGACCTCTAACTACTGACCGTGAAGTCCGGCAGGGCGGTAGTGAACCGCCCTGCCACTCAGAACTCTGTTTTCCAAAAATTCCCGAAAGACCCGAACTGTGCGCCGATTTCTTCTTGCCATAGCACTCCTTTGTGGTGCCTTGCCGCAGGCTCAGGCAGGCGAGCTGCAGGACATCCTGCAGATCCACGCCGACGAAGTTGCCAAGCCTTCGCGCCGCAGCGTCGGGGTGCTTCTGGATGATCTGGTGTCGTCGGGCCTGCCGCAGGTTCCGCCATTCCTTGAGGAATGGGCCGCTAAAAACGTCTGGCGCGCGCCGGATGGTCACTTTGTCTTTGGGTCGCCGGAAGGTGATGGCCTGGAAGTCCGCGATGTGGACACAGGGCAGGCCTCATCGGCCGACAAAGAAGGGTACAGCCAGATAAAACCAAATGGCGGCGTGCGCCGCGTTATTGGCACTGCCCTTGTCCAGTTTCAGCTTTCGGACCCGGATCCGGACCGCCGCAGGAGCGCGCTTGAGGCGATCTCCCGGCGCCCGGAGGCAGCACAGCTCGCGCCGCTGCGGGCATCGCTTGAGGGCGAGACAGATCCCGCGCTGCTGGCACGGAAGCAACAGCTGGTCAGCTTCCTTTCAGCGCAGTTTGCAGAAACAACCGACGAGCGTGTCGCTGCGATCAGCTCACTTTCCAAAGACACCAGTGTCGAGGCGCGCAGTGTCCTGAACCGCATCCTGAGCACCCGTGAGGGCGTGGCAGCAGAACTGCCCGATGCCAATATTGCCCGGATCACAGATGCTTCCGCCGATCCCGACACCTTCTATGGCGTTCTCACTGCAGAGGGTCTCGCACCGCCGGTCGTAACCGATGCGGAGATCCGAACCGCACTGGAGCAGAATGTAGCCGGCGGATCATCGGGCGGCGTTCCCGTGGCCCGGCTGAATGATCCGGAGATCAGGCAAACAGCTTATGCGCAACTGGCGGCTGATGGTCTGGTGGCACCTCTGGTTACCATCGCCGATCGGGACGCCGCACTGGCCGCACATGTGTTTTTTGACGTCTATGACGAAAAAGACCCGGCAGTAACGGCTGCCGCTGAAGAAGCGCTCGCGTCCGTCACGCAGCGTGTCGCATGGGAACAGGCGGCAGATCTCGGGCTCGACGCCTTGTCGCTGGCATCGATCTATTTTCTGGCTGCCATCGGGCTCGCGATCACGTTCGGCGTTATGGGTGTAATCAACATGGCGCATGGTGAATTCATCATGATGGGCGCCTATACAGGTTATGTCGTTCAGCTGTTTGTGCCGGACTATACGCTGTCCATCATCATCGCGCTGCCCCTGGCCTTTGCGATAACTTTCGGCGCGGGCGTGACCATGGAACGTCTGGTGATCCGCCACCTCTATCACAGGCCGCTCGAAACACTTCTGGCGACTTTCGGTATTTCCATCGCGCTGCAGCAGCTGGCCAAAAATATCTTTGGCACCCAGGCGCGGCCGCTGACCTCGCCCGCCTGGCTGGACGGTGCCTGGGTGATGTCTGATGTCATCCAGATCAGCTACATCCGCATTGCGATTTTTGTTCTGGCGCTGCTGTTCCTGGCTCTGATCCTGTTCATCCTCAAACGCACCCGTCTGGGTCTGGAGGTGCGCGCCGTCACCCAGAACCCCGGCATGGCGGCAAGCATGGGGATTAGCCCTGACCGTATCAATATGCTCACCTTTGGCCTCGGCTCCGGTATCGCGGGCATCGCGGGCGTCGCCATTGGCCTCTATGCCAAGGTCACATCCGAAATGGGCGCCGACTATATCGTTCAGTCCTTCATGACGGTTGTTGTCGGCGGGGTTGGAAATGTCTGGGGCACCCTGGCCGGGGCATCCATGATCGGGTTCCTGCAAAAGGGGATCGAATGGCTGAACCCGTCGAATACGCTGGCCGCCCAGACTTACATGATTCTCTTCATCATCCTGTTCATCCAGTTCCGGCCCAGGGGTATTGTCGCCCTCAAAGGGCGGGCAGCAGCGGACTGATATCATGCGCAGAACATTCATCGCAGAAAACCCGTCTGTTCTCTGGTTCCTGGCCGCACTTGGTCTCTTCACGCTGGTGGTCACGATGCTGTCGGAATGGGCCGGTACCGGCTTCATCCCGACGTCTTTCATCAAAACCCTCGGCAAAACGCTGTGCCTTTGCCTGATTGCCATCGCAATGGATGTGGTCTGGGGCTACTGCGGTATCCTCAGTCTGGGGCATTTTGCGTTCTTCGGGATCGGTGGCTATGCGATCGGGATGTGGCTGATGTATGCGCGCACGGAAACCATCGTTCTGGAAAGCCTGAGCACCCAGGTCATCCCGCCGACCCCACAGGAAATCACGGATGCCATCGGCAATCAGATTTTCGGCGTGGTGGGCAGTTCCGAATTTCCGGCAATCTGGGCCTTTGCGGATAATCTGTACCTGCAGCTGCTGATGGTTGTGCTTGTGCCCGGGCTGCTGGCCCTCGTGTTCGGATGGCTGGCGTTCCGGTCGCGGGTGACCGGTGTCTATCTGTCGATCCTAACCCAAGCGATGACGCTCGCATTGTCGCTCTATCTGTTCCAGAACGACTCCGGACTGCGTGGAAATAACGGCTTGTCAGGTCTGCAGAACATCCCCGGTTTTGAGACAGCACCGCAGTCGGCTGTATCGCTCGTCTTTTTCTGGGCGTCTGCACTTACCCTGGCGGCAGGATACGTTTTCTTTGCCTGGGCCGTTTCGGGAAAGATGGGAAGCGTGATCAAGGGCATCCGCGACAACGAGGCCCGCGTGCGGTTTCTCGGTTACCGGGTTGAGAGCTACAAGCTTTTCATTTTCACCATAACAGCGGTCGTCTCTGGCATTGCCGGGGCTCTTTATTACCCGCAGGCCGGGATCATCAACCCGGGTGAAATTGCGCCCATCGCCTCAATCTATCTGGCGGTCTGGGTGGCGATCGGGGGGCGCGGGCGGCTATATGGCGCGGTGATCGGTGCTGCCTTTGTTTCATTGCTTTCCAGCTGGTTCACAGGAGGCGGCGCACCCGCCATCAACCTGGGCTTTTACACCATCCAGTGGACCGACTGGTGGCTGGTGCTGCTGGGCCTGTCCTTTGTCGCTGTCACGCTCTTTTTCCCGCGCGGCATTGGTGGCCTGTTTGATTATCTGGTGAGAAAGCCATGAACTCTACACTGCTTGAAGTCTCCGGCCTGACGGTCAGTTTCGACGGATTTCGCGCCATCAATAATCTGTCCGTACAATTTCCCGAGACCGGCCTGCGTGCCATTATCGGGCCCAACGGCGCGGGCAAAACAACCTTTATGGACATTGTCACGGGCAAAACCCGCCCCGATGAAGGCAGGGTGATCTGGGGCGAGAAAAACATCTCGCTGCTTGGCATGTCCGAAAGCGATATAGCCATGGAAGGCATTGGTCGCAAATTTCAGAAGCCAACGGTGTTCGAGGCGCAGACTGTGCGCCAGAACCTGGCAATGGCGCTGAAAAATCCGCGCGGGCCCTTTGCCGTCCTCATGCACAAGCGCACAGCGCGCAATGGTGAGCGGATAGAACGGATTGCCGAAGAAACCGGCCTTGCCGATGAGCTGACCCGTGTGGCCGGAGAACTCAGCCACGGACAGAAGCAGTGGCTTGAGATCGGGATGCTGCTCGCACAGGACCCGCGCCTTTTGCTGGTGGATGAGCCGGCCGCGGGGATGACAGTAGAAGAGCGCGAGAAAACCACTGACATCCTGAGACGGGCGGCGGAGACCTGTGCCGTTGTAGTGGTCGAGCACGATATGGAGTTTGTGCGACGTCTCAACTGCAAGGTGACGGTGTTGCACGAAGGATCGGTTCTGGCTGAGGGCAGTCTTGACCATGTGACATCCAATCCTGCCGTGATCGACGTTTATCTGGGGCGGTCCAATGCTTGAAGTCAGTAACCTCAGCCTGCACTACGGTCAGAGCCAGATACTGTATGACGTGAGCCTTGATGCGCCCACCGGGCAGATCACCGCCGTGATGGGCAACAACGGTGTCGGCAAAACCAGTCTGCTCAAAGCACTGGCGGGGCGGCACCCATATTCGGCAGGCGAAGTCGGGGTTGCCGGCAAACAGGTCGGGTCAGGCAGTGCCGTGCGTTCCGCCCGCGCCGGTATCGCCTACGTACCGCAGGGCCGCGAGATTTTCCCGATGATGACCGTGATGGAAAATCTGGAAACCGGGTTTGCCCTGCTGCCAAAAGACAGCCGCACAATCGGGGATGATATTTTCGATCTGTTTCCTGTTCTCAGCGACATGCGCGCCCGGCGCGGCGGGGACCTTTCCGGGGGCCAGCAACAGCAACTCGCTATCGCAAGAGCGCTGATCACGCGGCCCGACGTTCTGCTGCTGGATGAGCCGACGGAAGGTATTCAGCCAAACGTTATTCAGCAGATCGGTGCCTGTCTGCGTCTTCTGCGGGACTGGGGCGACATGGCCATTGTACTGGTCGAACAGAATGCGGACTTTGCCTATGACCTCGGTGATCGTTTCGTGATGATTGAAGGCGGTCGTGTCCGCCGGCGGGCGGAAAAAGCGACCTACACCAGAGAGCAGATGCTGGAAGATCTGGCGCTCTAGGGTACCCTCCCCGATGACCAGGTGGCCGGGCCATCCGGATTTGGTCTCGACGCTCCCGCGTGCGGATGGTTAAGTCGCCAGCGGAACGCGGCAGGCATGAACGGGTATTCTCAGATGACACAACGGCACGGCGGACAGGTTTTGATCGAATCCCTGGTGGCGCTCGGGGCCCGGCACAGTTTCGGTGTGCCTGGTGAAAGCTATCTGGCCGCACTGGACGCTATGCATGACACCGCAGGTGTTTTCGATTTCACCCTGTGCCGTCAGGAAGGCGGTGCGGCATTTATGGCGGCCGCATACGGAAAACTGACCGGCCAGCCCGGTATCTGTTTCGTCACGCGGGGACCCGGAGCGACCAACGCGTCGATCGGTGTTCACACCGCAATGCAGGACAGTGTGCCGATGCTGCTCTTCATCGGGCAGGTAGGCGCGGATATGAAAGACCGTGAGGCGTTTCAGGAGATCGACTACAGAGCATTTTTCGGAACCGTTGCGAAATGGGCCACGGAAATTCCCGATGTGACCCGCATCCCTGAGTATGTCGCGCGGGCATGGAGCGTTGCGCTTTCCGGCAGACCCGGCCCTGTCGTCGTGGCACTGCCCGAAGATGTTCTGTCTGCTGTCTCCGACATTCCGCCTCTCAGAAAACCGGTCGCGATACCGGAACCTGCCCCGTCACAGGATGCGGTTGCAGATATTGCGGCTCGGCTGGAACAGGCGGAACGTCCGTTGATCATTGCAGGCGGGCAGGGCTGGACAGAAGACGGTCGCGCCGCGCTGCAGCAGCTGGCAGAGGCGTCAGATGTGCCTGTCGTAACCGCGTTCCGGTTTAACGATCTGATGGACAATCACAGCCCGCATTATGCTGGTGAGGCCGGTGTCGGGATGCACCCGACGACGCAGGCTCTGATCCGGGCCAGCGACGCTGTTCTGGCCATCAACGTGCGCATGGGAGAGATGACGACCGGCGCTTATGAGCTGCTGGATGTACCATATCCGGCGCAGTCTCTGTTCCATGTGCACACGTCGGACAGAGAGTTGGGTAAGGTCTATGTTCCTGATATTGCTTTGCATTCTGGGCCGAACAATTTCTGTATGGCGCTTGCCGGTGTCATCCGCGAAAGATCAGACAGCGCATGGCGGTCGCAGGCCCGGAAAGGTTTTGAGGCAACGCTGGATGTCCCGGCGCAACCTGGTCCGGTTGATATGGTCCGCATCATGGCGCATCTGCGCGACCGTCTGCCTGACGATGCGATCCTGACCAACGGAGCTGGCAATTTTGCGTCCTGGCCGGGCAAATTCTTCCTCTATGGCCCGGACCAGAGGCTTCTGGCGCCACAGTCGGGGGCGATGGGATTTGGCGTTCCGGCAGCGATCGCAGCGAGGGTCGCTGATCCGTCGCGCACTGTGGTCTGCTTTGCTGGAGACGGGGATTTCCAGATGACCTGCCAGGAACTGGGCACCGCAGTTCAGGCGGGTGCACAACCGATTATCCTGATCCTTAACAACGGGGTCTACGGGACAATCCGCATGCACCAGGAAGCCCATTTCCCAGAGCGGGTATCGGGCACCACGCTGGAAAACCCGGACTTTGCAGCACTCGCGGCTTCCTACGGTTTTCATGCTGAGACCGTTCAGAGCACGACTGAATTCGAAGCTGCTTTTGAACGGGCGATGGCCTCTGAAACGGGGGCCGTGCTCGACCTGCAGGTCGCGGCAGAAGCGCTCACGCCAGGTCGCACCCTGAGCCAGATCCGCGAGGCGGCGCTCCGGTCAGCAGAATGAAAAGCGCCAGCGATATGGGCCGTTGATACACCTCAGACCGCAGGTTTTCGGGCGAGTCATGCTTTGTTCTGCGGTTTTGACGGAAAAACCGACAAAATTTCTCGGTTTCCCTTGAGATCAGGCGGAAAGTGACACATTTACAAACGAACTTTTTTGGCCTGCAGATCAGGAGTTCGCGTGTCCCTCTTCCTTATCGTCGCCCTGCCATTCCTCGGAGCACTGCTTCCCGGACTGATGAATTCAGCGGGGCGTCAGGCCTGTGCCGGCATCACGTTTACTGTGACGCTTGCGGCTTTTATCGGGCTGCTGACGAACGCACCGGCTGTTTTTGCCGGTGAAGTTGTTCAGGCCGGCGTCAACTGGCTGCCTGCGCTGGGAATGAACTTTACGCTGATGCTCGATGGGCTTGGCTTCTTCTTCGCGCTTCTGATCCTTGGTATTGGCCTACTGATCATCACGTATGGCCGGTTTTATCTCTCACGCGACGACAATATGGGTGAGTTTTTCACCTATCTGCTGCTCTTTCAGGGCGCGATGGTCGGGATTGTTCTGAGCGACAACATCCTGCTGCTGCTCGTCTTCTGGGAACTGACTTCGCTGTCGTCATTCCTTTTGATCGGCTACTGGAAACACCTGCCTGAAGGGCGGCAGGGTGCCCGGATGGCGCTGACCGTAACGGGAATGGGCGGCCTTGCCATGGTCGGTGGCATGCTGATCCTTGGCCAGATTGCGGGCAGCTATGATCTGAGTGTTATTCTCCAGAACCGCGAACTGATCCAGGAAAGCCCGCTTTACCTGCCTGCGCTGCTGCTGATCCTGCTGGGGTGTTTCACCAAGTCTGCGCAGTTCCCGTTCCATTTCTGGCTGCCGCACGCAATGGCAGCCCCTACGCCGGTTTCCGCCTATCTGCACTCAGCCACTATGGTGAAGGCCGGTATCTTTCTTATGGCCCGCATGTGGCCTGTGTTGTCCGGGACGCCGGAATGGTTTGTGATCGTGACGACCGCCGGTCTGATCACGATGGTGATCGGTGCCTTCATCGCGGTCTTTAAACATGATCTCAAAGCGCTGCTGGCCTTTTCGACGGTCAGCCATCTGGGCCTGATCACCATGCTGCTCGGGACCGGCACCGCGTTCGGGGCGATGGCTGCTGTTTTCCACATCCTGAACCACGCGACATTCAAAGCGGCGTTGTTTATGTCTGCCGGGATCGTCGATCACGAGGCGCACACCCGCGACATCCGCAGGTTGGGCGGGCTGCGGCATCTGATGCCGATAACCTTTGTCATCGCGACCGTTGCGGCGCTCTCGATGGCGGGCATTCCGTTGCTGAACGGCTTCCTGTCCAAGGAGATGATGCTGGAGGAAGCGCATCATACCGTGCTCTTTGGTTCGCACTGGCTGGTGCCTGCGCTTGCAGTGGTTGGGTCGCTCTTTTCCGCGGCCTATTCCTTCCGGCTGATCGCGCATACCTTCTTTGGCCCGAAGCGGGACGATTATCCCGCGAAGCCGCATGATCCGGGCCCGGGTATGTGGATGCCGCCTGCAATTCTGGTGGTCCTGGTGGTGGTGATCGGTGTGGCGCCGTTCCTTGTACAGGATTTCGTTTTCATGGTCGCCAAAGCGGTGATCGGAGACGTAGCACCTCTTGAAACCAAATACATCAAAATCTGGCACGGCCTTGTTCCAGCGCTCTTTATGTCGATGGCCGCTGTGGTTGGTGGTCTTCTTCTGCTTGCCGCTTTCCGCCCCGCCCTGCGCCTGTGGGACGCAGCTCCCCGCCCGGAGGCAAAAACAATCTTCGAAGCGCTGATCGCAGGGGTGGTCGCGGCAGCACGCGCATTCACCCACAAACTGCACAATGGTGCTTTCTCGCGCTATGGCGCGATCATGGCCGTTACTGTTATCGCTGCGGGTTACTTTGCGTGGACGACCGGTACTGTCGGCGCCGCGACCCGTGAAATGCAGCCTGCCGGTCCGGTGCCGATCGCTGGCTGGGTGATGCTGGTCGCCGCGACCGGCGCGCTGGTGTTCCAGCACCGCAACCGGCTTCTGTCGCTGATCCTGATCGGGATCGCCGGACTGATGGTCTCCGTAGGGTTTGTGTTCTTCAGTGCGCCGGACCTTGCGATGACACAGATCACGGTGGAAGTGGTCACGATTATCCTGCTCCTGCTGGCACTGAACTTCCTGCCGAACCATACGCCGGTCGAAAGCGATGTAATGCGCCGCACAAGGGATGCGGTTGTCGCCCTTGCGGGTGGTCTTGCGGCAATGGGCCTGTCGTTCCACTACCTGATGCGGGAGGCCGTAACGACGCCGATCTCTGAATTCCACCTCGCCAATTCCTACAAAGGCGGTGGCGGTACGAATGTCGTCAACGTTATCCTCGTCGATTTCCGGGGCTTTGATACCTATGGCGAGATTATCGTGCTGGGGATCGCCGCCCTGCTGATCTATGCGCTTACCGAAACGCTGCTGTCCGGTCCGGTGCGCGCGCGCCTGCTGAACCGCAAACCCGATAAGCCGCTGGCAGGCGACATGCACCCGACCATGATGGTCGTCCTGACGCGCGTGATCATGCCCGTTGTGCTGATGGTCGGCTTCTACATCTTCCTGCGGGGCCACAATGAACCGGGCGGTGGATTCATTGCCGGTCTCGTCGTATCGATTGCCGTGGTGATGCAGTATATGGCCAGTGGTTTCAGCTGGACGTCTGCGCGGCTCAGATATCCCTATCATGGAGTGATCGGTGCCGGTGTGCTGATCGCCGGCCTGACCGGGATCGGATCCTGGTTTGTGGCCAAACCTTTCCTGACCTCGGACTTTACTTATGTACGTATCCCTCCTTTCCAGGAGTTCGAACTGGCGACGGCGGCGCTCTTTGACCTCGGCGTCTTCCTTGCGGTGGTCGGTGCTGTGATGCTGTCTCTTGAAAGCTTCTCTAGACTGGCAAGACGCGCCCACGTGCGCGACAGCGAACACCCGATGGACATCGATCCGTCGCGTGACGACCCGGAGACTGCAGAGGGGAGGGCATAACATGGAACTTCTCGTTGCATCTGCAATCGGTGTGCTGACGGCAGGCGGTATCTATCTGATGCTGCGGCTGCGCACTTTCCCGGTCATTCTGGGTATTTCGCTGCTGACCTACGCGGTGAACATCTTTCTGTTTGCTTCCGGCCGCCTGACCGTCGGAGCGCCACCCATCCTGCAAAAGGGAGTGGAGACATATACCGATCCGCTGCCCCAGGCGCTGGTGCTGACCGCGATTGTGATCTCGTTCGGCATGACGGCTGTTGTGGTGATGATCGCGCTCGGGGCGTATCTGGGCTCGGACGATGACCATGTGGATGACCCAGCCGGATCTGCAGGATCCGACGGGAGGGACGCGACATGATACACTGGATCATCGCCCCCGTCGTTCTGCCCGCACTGCTGGCGCCCTTTATTGTCCTTGCCGCCCGCTACCACCTTGGCATTCAGCGAGTGTTCTCGGTCGTGGGTGTGCTGGCACTCATCGTGATCACGGCCGGCCTCGCATGGCAGGCCTCGGATGGGACGGTCACTCTCTACCAGCTCGGTGACTGGGCCGCACCGTTCGGCATTGTTCTGGTCGCGGACAAGCTCTCTACCATGATGGTTCTGCTGACCGCAGTGCTCGCATTGTTTGTGCTGCTGTATGCCATCGGGTCCGGCTGGGACGACCGGGGCCGCCATTTCCATGCGCTCTACCAGTTCCAGTTGATGGGGATCATGGGGGCGTTCCTGACGGGTGACCTCTTCAATCTCTTTGTCTTCTTCGAAGTTCTGCTGATTGCGTCTTATGGCCTGATGATCCACTCGGGCGGTAACGCGCGCCTGCGTGCGGGTGTCCAGTACGTCCTGTTCAATCTGCTGGGGTCGACGCTGTTCCTCTTTGCTCTGGGATCGGTCTACGCCGAGACCGGGACGCTGAATATGGCGGACCTCGCACAACGTGTTGCCCTTGTTGATCCGGCGGAAACCGTGGGGATTCGTGTAGCTGCCGTTCTGCTGCTTCTGGTGTTTGCCATTAAGGCGGCTCTGGTTCCGCTGCATTTCTGGCTGCCATCGAGCTACGCTGAAGCACCGGCGCCTGTCGCGGCACTGTTCGCGATCATGACCAAGGTGGGGGCCTATGCGATCATCCGGGTTTACACCATTGTGTTCCCGCCTGATCTGGAGGCCACGGCCGGTCTGCATGATACGTGGCTGCTCCCTGCGGCTCTGATATCGCTGGCAATCGGCATGGTGGGTGTGCTGGCCGCACGGGAACTGAATCGCCTCGTGGCTTTTTCCGTGATCGGGTCCATGGGCATGGTGATGATTTCCATCTCGCTGTTCACCCCGGTCGGTATCGCGGCCACGCTTTACTACATCGTGCACTCGACCTTGGCGGCCGCCGCGCTGTTCCTGATTTCTGATCTGGTGCGCACCGGGCGTCGCGACCTGTACCTGACGCCGCAGCCACCGGTTGACGGAGGGACTGCGACTGCAATTCTGTTTTTTGCAGCCGCCATCGCAATGGCCGGCCTGCCGCCGCTCTCGGGTTTTCTGGGCAAGCTCCTCGTGATGGATGCTGCTTTCGCATCACCGCAGGTCGCCTGGATCTGGGCCGTCATCCTGATTTCCAGCCTCGTAAGTGTGGTCGGGTTCGCCCGGGCTGGCAGTGTGGTTTTCTGGAAATGCCGCAGCATCGAACCGGACCCGGAAGCGCCTGAACCAACAACTCCGACGGTCCTGTCGTACGTTGCGGTCGCCGGTCTGATGGCGCTGCTTGTTGCACATACGGTGTTCGCAGGCCCGGTGCACCGGTATACGACCGGAATTGCTGCGGATCTCTTCGCGCCGGACGCCTACATTTCAACAGTGCTTGAGACGCCGGGGAAACTGAGCAAACCGAAGGAAGGGCACTGACATGTTAGGCAGAGCTTTTAACTGGCTGGTCCCACACCCTCTGGTGACGCTTCTCCTGGCGGTTGTCTGGACCCTGCTCCAGAACAACGTCTCGGCTGGCATGGTCGTTTTCGGGTTTATCCTCGGGATCATCATTCCCTGGATGACGTCCATCTGGTGGCCGGAATCGCCGCGCGGTTTTCACATGGGTCGCATGATCCGGTACAGCATCGTGGTGATCTGGGACATTCTCGTCGCCAACGTTCAGGTTGCGTGGATTGTTCTGACAGTGCCGAACTCGAAACTGAAACCCGCCTGGATCGTTATCCCGCTGGAACTGCGACAGCCTGAGGCAATCACGGTTCTGGCCGGAACAATCACGCTGACACCCGGTACTGTTTCCGCGGACCTTTCCGATGAAGGGCACAGTCTGTTGGTGCACGTTCTGCATACTGATGATCCGGATGCTGTGTGTCGTGACATCAACACACGCTACCAGCAGCGCCTGAAGGAGATTTTCGAATGAGCTTTGCAGCTGAACTTCTCGACATTGCGGTGATCGTTGCCTTTGTTGCGGTGGCGGTCGGGCAGATCCTCGCGATGGTCCGGCTGGTCATCGGCCCGGAGACAGGCGACCGCATTCTGGCGCTTGATACAATGGTCGTGAACGCAATCGGCATGATCGTTCTGCTGGGCATATCCCAGGGCACCGGCATTTATTTCGAGGTTTCGCTGATCATCGCGATGCTCGGGTTTGTGTCGACCGTTGCCTACACGCGCTTTGTTCTGAGGGGGGACATCATCGAATGACGCTCGAACTCATCGGAACCTGGGCAACAGCCCTTTGCCTGCTCGTCGGGGCAGGGTTCACACTGGTCGGATCTATCGGCCTGCTGAAATTCAACGACTCTATGACCCGTCTGCACGCACCGACCAAAGTTGGCACGGTGGGGGTTGGCGCTTTGTTGCTTGCCTCTGTCCTTTACTCCTTTACCTTCGAGGAAGGGTCGTACCACGAGCTTCTGATCATGGGCTTTCTGTTCGTGACAGCGCCGATTTCCGCGAACTTTATCGCCAAGGTGAACATTCACCGCCGGTCCTGCGAGACGCCTCCGCCACCGCCTCAGGATGATACCTGGTCCACGCTGAATGTACCCGCAGCGGATCAGCATACGGAGGCCACGTCGCAGAACTGACCCGCCCGGCCAGGCGGGTAGCGATCTGACCTGTGCGACCTCAAGGCCGTCAGTCGTCTGAGCCGTGCTCTGCGCTGTGGCGATGAGGCTGAGTGCATGGCTGGATGTTGCCCTTATCTCTGCCGGATCGGCCTGAACGCTGCGGTGCGCTGACATCTTCGATAAATGCACAACTACGCCCCCGATCTCCTTGACTTCCGGCGCGTGAGCGAGTGTATCTGGCCGGAAATCTGACCCCCGGAGGGATACACTATGCACGCCTATCGCAGCCATTCCTGTGCCGACCTGACCGTAGAAAATGTCGGGCAGACCGTTCGCCTGTCCGGGTGGGTGCACCGGGTCCGAGATCATGGCGGCGTTCTGTTCATCGACCTGCGCGATCACTATGGCGTCACACAGGTTCTGTGCGATCCCGACAGCCCCGTGTTTGCTGAGGTCGAAAAAGTGCGCGCCGAATGGTGCATCCGTATCGACGGCGAAGTCAAAGCGCGCGACGCGTCGCTGGTAAATGACAAGATCCCCACAGGTGCAATCGAGGTATTCGTGCGTGACATCGAAGTGCTCGGTGCTGCGGGTGAACTTCCGCTGCAGGTGTTCGGGGATCAGGA
Source organism: Roseobacter phycocola (assembly GCF_042055075.2). GTDB lineage: Bacteria > Pseudomonadota > Alphaproteobacteria > Rhodobacterales > Rhodobacteraceae > Roseobacter. The sequence goes on from NZ_CP194010.1 coordinate 3,855,893, forward strand.
ATACCCCGAAGAGACACGCCTGCGGTACCGTTACCTGGACCTGCGCCGCGAGAAGATGCAGAAAAACATGGCTCTCCGGTCGGATGTTGTGGCGTCGATCCGCCGCCGCATGTGGGACACCGGATTCCGCGAATACCAGACCCCGATCATCACAGCCTCGAGCCCGGAAGGCGCGCGTGATTTCCTCGTGCCCAGCCGACTGCATCCCGGGAGATTCTATGCACTGCCTCAGGCCCCGCAGCAGTTTAAACAGCTGCTGATGGTGTCCGGTTTTGACCGCTATTTCCAGATTGCGCCCTGTTTCCGTGACGAGGATCCGCGTTCGGACCGCTCGCCGACAGATTTCTACCAGCTCGACCTGGAAATGAGTTTTGTGACCCAGCAGGATGTATTCGATGCAATCCAGCCTGTGCTGACCGGTGTCTTCGAAGAGTTCGGTGGTGGCCGGCCTGTGGACCAGGAATGGCCACAGATTTCCTACAAAGACGCGGCTCTCTGGTATGGGTCTGACAAGCCTGACCTGCGCAACCCGATCAAGATGCAGGTTGTGTCCGAACATTTTGCCGGCTCCGGTTTTGCGATTTTCGCCAAACTGCTTGAGCAGGAAGGTACTGAAATCCGCGCAATCCCCGCGCCAACAGGTGGCAGCCGCAAGTTCTGCGACCGGATGAACGCTTTCGCCCAGAAAGAGGGTTTGCCCGGGATGGGCTACATCTTCTGGCGCGATCAGGGCAATGGTATGGAAGCCGCTGGCCCACTGGCCAAGAACATCGGTCCGGAACGCACTGAGGCGATCCGCCAGCAGCTTGGTCTGGGCGTCGGTGATGCGGCCTTCTTCCTTGGCGGCAAACCCAAGGCTTTCGAAGCGGTTGCCGGTAAGGCCCGCAACGTGATCGGCAGTGAGCTTGGTCTGACTGATGAAAACCGTTTCGCTTTTGCCTGGATTGTCGATTTCCCGATCTATGAAAAAGACGAGGAAACCGGCCGCATCGATTTTGAGCACAACCCGTTCTCGATGCCGCAGGGCGGTATGGAAGCGCTGGAAGGGGATCCGCTTGCCGTGCGGGGCTATCAGTATGACCTGGCCTGCAACGGGTACGAACTGGTGTCCGGCGCAATCCGGAATCACCGCCCGGAGATCATGTTCAAAGCCTTTGAAATCGCAGGCTACGGTGAGGATGAGGTGCGCAAACGGTTTGGTGGTATGGTCAATGCTTTCCAGTACGGCGCTCCGCCACACGGTGGCTGTGCCGCGGGTATCGACCGTATTGTGATGCTGCTGGCTGATGAAAGCAGCATCCGCGAAGTCATCCTGTTCCCGATGAACCAGCGCGCCGAGGATCTGATGATGGCAGCACCGTCAGAACCGATGAGCGACCAGCTGATGGAACTGGGACTGCGCGTTGTCCCGCAGGACTAGGGCATCCGGAGCACAAGCGCAGTATGAGCACAGATCGGCACATGCCACAGTTTGGGGCACCGGTTCCGGGATGGACCCCGCCACCGGCGCCGCAGGGTGATGCCATGCGTGGGCAGTACGCGACGCTCGAAGCGCTGGATCCGGCGGTGCATGGGGATGATCTGTATCAGGCCTATATCGGCGGGGAAGCCGTCTGGGACTATCTGCCGTACGGGCCTTTCCCGGACGCAGGCAGCTACAGGGACTGGCTATGTCAGACGGTCGCAAACACCTCCCATCTTTTCTATGCAATCCGGAATGAGACGACAGGGCGCTGGGAAGGCGTTGCAAGCTATCTTCGCATCGACCCCGCTAATGGTTCGATTGAAGTAGGCAATATCAACTACAGCCCGGCCCTGCAGAGAACCCGAGCTGCGACCGAGGCGATGTATCTGATGATGCAGTGGGCTTTTGAGAATGGCTACCGCCGCTACGAATGGAAGTGCAATGCGCTCAACGTGCCATCCCGCAGAGCGGCGCAGCGGCTTGGATTCAGTTATGAGGGCGTGTTTCGCCAGGCGACCGTTGTCAAAGGGCGGAACCGGGATACGGCCTGGTTCGCTGCGATCGACAGCGAGTGGCCCCGGCTTCAGCAGGCATTCCGGACGTGGCTGTCGCCAGATAACTTTGACGCAGAAGGTCGTCAGATTGCGGTTCTCGGCCGGCTGACGGCACCGGTGCGCGTAAGCGCGGATCCATTGTTCGGAAACTGACGGCCCGGGTCAGATCGCCAGTTTTCGCGTCAGCCGCTGTTGTATCAGATCAGAGAGCCGGGCCGCTTCGTTTTTGGCGGACTGTCCGGCTGCGCGTTTCGCCGCGATGGCTGCTGCCGCCGCTTCAAGCCCATCGTCACTGGCTGAGCGGGCGACACCGCCGAGGAACTGCGCAACGTAATCCAGTGTTGTCCCATCCGTCTGTTCATCGAGCACGCCTGCGATGTGCGCCATGTCGTCCTGGAATGCCATGATATCCGGGCTGATCTGATCGTCCGGAAGCTCGCGCAGGCCAGCCGGTTGGCGATCGGGCGGCAGATTGGAAAGCACTGACTGCTGGAAAACCGACAGCGAAGTAATTGGCTTTGGCAGGAAATCATCGGCGCCGGCGGCAATACACAGGGCCTCGCCATCAGGGTCGCCGGATGTTCCCAGGACGACATCGACCCGTGGATCACCGGTTGCCAGTTCCGAGATCAGATCAAGACCGTTGCCATCCGGCAGGCCAATATCCACGATGACCACCGAAGGCCGGTAAACCTGAAGATGTCTGCGGGCCGATTTGATGCAGTCCGCCCGGCGGATACGCGCGCCGCTGCGCAGACACAGAAGCCTCATGGCTTCGCAGGCATAACGGCTGTCTTCGATGACCAGCACAGTCAGACCGAGCAGCGGCCGCAGGGCCGTCGGCGCTGGTATTGCCGGTGCAAAAGGGTCTGTTTCGTCCATCATTACCTCCAGGCGGGTGACTCGCTTGTGCGACTCAGAATGGCGATACTTGGCTAACAGCCGGTTAATATGCGTTTCCCACCGTGACTGCGGCGGTGCGTCACTTGCGCAGCGCCCCTCCGCGCAGCATATACGCAGCAGAACTCACCACAGGAGCTGGACAGATGATTGGTCGCCTGAATCACGTAGCCATAGCCGTACCCGATCTCGAAGCTGCGTCCGAGCAGTACAGAACGGCGCTGGGTGCCAGTGTCGGTGCTCCACAGGATGAGCCGGATCATGGTGTCACGGTCGTTTTCATTGAACTGCCGAATACAAAAATCGAACTGCTTTATCCCCTTGGCGAGAACAGTCCCATTCAGGGCTTTCTGGACAAAAACCCGGCCGGGGGCATTCATCACGTGTGTTACGAGGTCGACGATATTCTGCAGGCACGGGACCATCTGGTGGAAACCGGGGCCCGCGTGCTGGGCACAGGCGAGCCGAAGATCGGCGCACATGGCAAACCCGTGCTGTTCCTGCACCCGAAAGATTTCAACGGCTGCCTTGTAGAGCTTGAGCAGGTCTGAGGAGGCGGTATGGGGATCACATCTGCACTGGTACTTTTTGCGGTCATCTGGTCGATGACGTTCCTTATTGTGCTGCCGATACGGGTCAAAACGCAGGGCGATCTGGGTCAGATCGTGCCAGGCACACACGCGGGCGCGCCCGAAGTGCACAACATCGGCAAGAAGGCAAAAATCACCACCGCGGTCAGCCTTGTCCTCTGGGCGATCATCTCCGGGATTATCCTGTCTGGGGTGATCTCAGTCAGGGATCTGGACTGGTACGGTCATATGGGGCCTGAGGTGCCAGCCGATGGAACAGATGGGTAAAGGTCGCGGCGCCAAGGATTGGTATCAGCAGGTTCAGCAGCGGAACTGACAGCGGTACTGCCATCAGAATGCCAGCGATCCAGATGCGAAGCAGATGACGCCTGCGCAGGTCTCTGGCTTTGCGACGCCCCACACGCCGGATCGCTGCCAGCGTGAAGTATTCGCGTCCCAGAAGGAAACCGTTGAGGCCCCAGAAGATAAACGGCGCGAACGGTGCGAAGATGACGTAAAGCACAAGCGCGACGAGGTTCGCGAGGATCAGTACGCCCAGAAAGCTGAAGGTATCACGCAGCGCGTCCGTCAGGGGCACCGGGTGGGCGGGTCCGAGCCTCGGATAGTGCTCATCCTCGACGGCCTGCGCGACGGTTTCCAGAAACATCGAGGTGATGGCCGAGGCCACCGGCACCATCAGAAAGATGGAAAGTACTGCGAGAAGAAATGCGGAGCCCCAGCTTGCGAGATCGTTCAGCCAGGTGACTTCGCCGATAAAAGGCAGCGTGGCCTGATCGCCGACGAGCCAGCCGATGAGCCAGACGAAACCTGCCGAAGCGCCAATGAGAAGCGCCAGTGTCAGTGCAATTCCCAGCAAAAAGACACGCCGGAAACGCGGATCGGACAGCTGCCCGAGTGATCGGAAGAACGCGTCAAGGATCATGCCGTTATCCGGGTTGTGATCGCATCGAGTTCCGGCCTGGGTCGTTCCGGCGGCGGTGCAGTTTCTGTCGCAATATGAATGAAGCCTGCAATCCTTTCATGCGCCTCAAGCCCAAGGGCATCCGTCATGAAGCCCCGATCATGGCTGGGCCAGCCCGAAAGCCAGTTAGCGCCCCATCCTGCGGCAAGTGCTGCATTCAGCAGCGCCAGACATACAGCACCGGCGGAATAGGTCTGTTCAAGTGCGGGGATTTTCTCGGATGGTTTTTGAACTTCGATAACGGCCACAGCCAGAAGACCCTGATCAAACTGGTTCCGGCCCTTGGCTGTCTGTTCAGTGTCCAGCCCCAGCGCGGCCCCGCGTGCGCTGACCACATCTGCCAGACGGCCCATGGCGCCGTGTTCGATCACAATGAAACGCCACGGCTCCAGTTTGCCATGATCCGGCGTCCGCGCGGCCGCCTGCAGAAGAGGCGCGAGTTCTGCCGGGTCCGGTACGGGGAGTGTCAGGGTCTTTGCAGGACGCGAGCGCCGTGTCTGAAAGAATTCGGTAGCGCCAGGGTTTGGTGCGGGCATGTAGGTCTCTCCGTTTGCTCAGAGCAGGCTGGCCAGATGATCTATTTCAGATTTCAGAAACGCGTCAAACCTTGGCCCGGGCTGACGGATGCCCAGTGCATGCGCCATCGGATCGGGTGCTGATCTGGAACTGTCTGACAGGGCTTCCAGCGTCGCATGCCCGCAGAAGGGGACATAGACTTCCGAATATCCCCCCTCGTGCACAAGAACGAGGCGTCCGTCACAGAGTGTCTCGGCGGCCTGCCGGACACGTTTGGTCATCTCGCGGAAGGTTTCCGCGGTTGCGAGCATTCTGGCCAAAGGGTCGATGGCTGACGCGTCAAACCCACAGGCAACGATGATCACATCCGGCTGGTAAGCCTCGATCTGTGGCAGAATGACCGTGTCCATCGCGTGCAGATAGGCGGTGTGCCCTGCTCCGGCGGGCAGTGGCAGGTTGACGTTGTATCCCATCCCCGCACCTTTGCCGCGGTCAGTTACGGCCCCGGTATCCAGCGGGTAGTTGCCCTCCTGATGCATCGACAGCGTCAGAACGTCGTCGCGCTCGTAAAAAATCGCTTCTGTCCCGTTGCCGTGATGCACATCCCAGTCGAGCACCACAAAACGTTCCGCCAGACCTTTCGCCCGGGCGGATTCGATTGCGATGGCAATATTGGCCAGCAAACAGAAACCGTTCGGGAAATCCGGCAGGCAATGGTGTCCGGGCGGACGGGACAGGGAATAGGCGTTTGTGACCGAGCCCGTCAGCACATCCTGAAGTGCAGTCCGTGCAAGACCGGCGGACAGGGCGGCAATTTCATAGCCCCCGCGGGCAAAGGGCGTCGCCCGGCCGATCTCGCCACCGCCTGCGTCAGACATCTCTTTGAAACGGTCGAGGTAATGCGCCGGGTGCACGCGCAGCAGCTCGTCACGCGTTGCGGCGTCGGCGTTGCGCATGTCCAGATCGGCTGTAATGCCGGTCACCTCCATCAGGTTTTTCAGACGGCGTTTGGTTTCCGGATTTTCTGGCAGACCGCCCGCCGCGAGAGGCTGAACATGCCCGCCCAGCGGGATCGTGAACGCGTAATTTCCACCAGCATGCCAGAAACACCGCTCATCATGGTAAAATCCGGTTGTCATCGTCCCGCCCCTGCGCAATTTCTGCCGCGAAACTGACCCATGAGGTCAGAATTGTCCATCGGCCAGCGGCGGCATTGTTATGCGGCTTCGCGGATGATCGCATCAACGTCCAGACGGTCGTTGACCATAGCCAGTGAACCATCGTCACGTCTGGGCCAGTCCTCGGGCGCGCGGTCGCGGTAGAGTTCAACACCATTGTCATCCGGGTCCCGCAGGTAAACCGCTTCGCTGACACCGTGATCGGCTGCACCATCCAGAGTGTATCCAGCGTCCAGCACGCGTTTAATCACGGCTCCGAGCGCTGCCCGGTCGGGGTAAAGAAACGCGCTGTGATACAGACCGGTGGTCCCGTCTGCCGGCGCGGACCCGCCCTTGCTGTGCCAGGTGTTGAGACCGATATGATGGTGATATCCGCCTGCACCCAGGAAGGCCGCTTCATTGCCAAAGCGCTGTGTCAGCTCGAAGCCAAGCAGATCCCGGTAAAAACCCAGAGCGCGGTCAATGTCTGAGACCTTCAGGTGAATATGTCCTACGGATGGATGTGGTGCTTTGGTCATTCCGGCTTCCTTTTTATGACGCTGGTCAGCCTGAAATATTGGCGCAGGTTTGCGTTTGCCAGATGCACGGCTGCGCATCACCTGTGCACTGCTGCAACTGAAGCATCGGCAGTTTTTCGCTTTATACGGGAGGTGGCTGAGACAGATTGCGCCAGGTGTGCTATTTTCTCCTTTGTTCTGAGGGGGTAAGGAAATGTCACGTTTTGCGAAACTGCCAACGTTGCCTGAACTGATGCAAACCGTCACGCAATCCAGACACACAGGGCTCGTCGCTCTGTGTGCTGCAATTGTGCTCAGTATTGCGGTGTTGTGGACGGCGTTTTTCTTTATTGTCGTGTCCGGACTGATCGGCGCAGGCGCCGGAATCTGGCTGCATTTCGGTCAGAACAGAGATAACCCGGTCCAGGTACTGCGCCCGGTGCAATGGATGAAACGCACAACAATTGTCTTTCTGGTCAGCGCCGCCGGATTGCTGTTCTCACTCGGTCTGTTTTTCTCTGGTCTTTTCACACCGGATTCCAGACCGGTGTTGTCCGGCCTATATATGACAGGCGCAAACGGTCTGTTTTCTTTCAGTGCAGCGTTCTTTACTGCCGGGCTTCTGGTCGTCGCAGATGCCCGGGAACGGATGCTGGCCGCCGATCCGGTACAGATGCACAGCTGGCATCAGACCGCGCGCCCGGTCAGCTTCACGTTTCTGCTGCGCAGCCTGCGGAAGGCTTAACGCACCATCCCCATGATTTCGTAAGTGCGTGCCAGAATCGGTGCGGTGATTGCGCGTGCCTGCTCTGCGCCGCGTGCCAGGATACGGTCGATCTCTGACGGATCGTTCATCAGTCGTGCCATCTCTCCGGAAATCGGCGACAGTTTTGACACGGCCAGCTCTGCCAGCTGCGGTTTAAAAGTGCCGAACTGCTGACCGCCTACATCCTTCAGCACGTCCTCAACGCTTTGCTCGCTCAGGGCGGCATAGATGTTCACGAGGTTCCTTGCTTCGGGCCGGTCTTCGAGGCCGGCGACCTCAGATGGCAGCGCGTCGGGGTCCGTTTTGGCCTTGCGGATCTTCTTTGCGATTGTGTCTGCGTCATCGGTCATGTTGATGCGGCTCGCATCCGAAGGATCGGACTTTGACATCTTCTTTGACCCGTCGCGCAGGCTCATCACACGCGTTGCGGCCCCTTCGATCACCGGTTCGGTGATCGGGAAGAAGTCCACGCCATAGTCATGGTTAAACTTGGTTGCGATGTCGCGCGTCAGTTCAAGGTGCTGCTTCTGATCTTCGCCCACAGGGACATGGGTGGCATGATAGATCAGGATGTCGGCGGCCATCAGTGCCGGATAGCCAAACAGACCCAGTGACACGTTCTGTGCGTTCTTGCCTGCTTTGTCCTTGAACTGGGTCATCCGCTGCATCCAGCCCATGCGGGCGACGCAGGAAAAGACCCAGCCCAGCTGGGCATGTTCAGGCACCTGGCTCTGATTGATCAGAATCGATTTTTCGGGGCTCAGCCCGGATGCAATAAAGCCCGCCGCCAGTTCGCGGGTGTTCCGCGTGAGATCTGCAGGGTCCTGCCATACGGTGACGGCATGCAGGTCAACCATGCAATAGACCGTCTCGATCCCTTCGTCCTGCATCTGGACAAAACGCTTGATGGCGCCCAGATAGTTGCCCAGCGTCAGACCGCCCGACGGCTGGATGCCGGAAAAGACGCGCGGTGTGAATTGCGGGGTGGTCATGCTGTGGCTCCATTCCTGACTGGCAATACGGCTGGGCGTGGCTTACCCATGGGGCACAGTATCGTCAAGGAATGCCACGCATATGGATGACTATCGCGAAGCGCCGCCGGTAAACCCACTGCCGCCTGTTGTGGTGGTCCTGTTTCTGGCTATGGCCATTCCCGAGGCGCTGTTCTCTCTGGGAGCGGCCGGTCTGCTGGGTGGCCCGGAAGCCGTGGGCTGGCGGCTGGACTACGTCCAGCGCTACGCGTTTTCCGGCGATATCTTTGACTGGATGGTTCTGAACGGGCGCTGGCCCTCTGAACATCTGCTGCGGTTCGTGACCTACAGCTTTGTGCATTCCGGTTTTACTGCGGCTCTCTTTGCCATTGTGCTGACCCTTGCGCTGGGAAAAATGGTCGGCGAGACGCTGGGACAGCTTGCGGTGGTGGTGCTGTTTTTCGGTGGTGCTGTGTTCGGCGCACTGATCTATGGCCTGCTGCTGAACGATCCGGCGTGGATCGTCGGCGGCTTTCCGGCCGTTTACGGGCTGATCGGCGGATATTCGTTTGTGATGTGGCTGAAACTCAGTCTGGCGGGAGAGCAGCAGATGCGCGCCTTTTCTCTGATCGCCATGCTCATGGGACTGCAACTGATCTGGGGTGTCTTTTTTGGCCCCTCGACAGAATGGGTGGCCGATCTGGCCGGTTTTGCCTTTGGCTTTTTAGCCTCTGCCCTGCTGGTGCCCGGCGGGATGACACGCCTGATCCGGGCGCTGCGCCGGGACTGATCAGCGCCGTCGCAGGGCGGCTCGGAATTCAGCGATACGGAATGCGCCGATCAGCTGGCCCATACCGAAATAGACCAATACGCCAATGCCGATGAGCGCGGCCAGTGCGAGCGCGCGCCACCACGGCATACCGAGGAACGGATTGAGAATGGACGCGGCACTCCAGAGTACAAGCGCCATCACGACAGAGGCGACGACCATGCGCCAGATACGCTGGCGGAACCGGTCGTCGAAACGTGCAACCTCGCCGTACTGTCGCGCACCGGTCTGCAGCAACAGCACCATCGCCCAGGCGGCCACCGTTGTAGCGATCGCCGGGGCCAGCCAGCCGATCACGGGAGCCAGTCCGATGGCCAGCCCTGCGTTGATCACCATTGATACCACTGCGTAGTGAAACGGCCGCCGCGTATCCTCGCGGGCAAAATAGAGCGGTTGCAGGATCTTCTGCAGCACAAAGGCCGGCAGACCCAGGCCGTAGATCGCCACAGCGCTGGCAATGGCGGCGCTGTCGTCAGTGGTCGCGGCACCCCGTTCGAACAGCACAGAAACAAGAGGGAACGGAATGACGATCAGCGCGAAAGCTGCCGGGATCGTCAGCGCCAGCGATATCTCGCCAGCGCGGCTCAGAGCGATACGGGCACCGGTATCATCCTGTGCCTGCAGCTTGCGCGACAGATCGGGCAACAGAACCACCCCCACGGCGATACCGACAACCCCCAGTGGCAGCTGATAAAGACGGTCGGCGGCAAAGAGCCAGCCCACAGCCTTGTCAAAGTAACTGGCGACCTGCTGGCCAACGAGCAGATTGATCTGGACCACGCCACCGGCAAGTGCCGCGGGCACGGCCACGCGTATCAGGTTCCGCATCTGAGGTGTCAGGCGTGGCCGCCGGATGCTGATATTGAACCCGGCACGCCGGACCGCAACCCAGAGCAGGATAAACTGGGCAACCCCGGCAAGCGGAATGGCCCAGATCAGGGCGCGCGCGATGTCACCGCCAAGGGTCGCCGCAGCGAACATCGCGGCGATCAGAAAGATATTCAGCAGAACCGGCGCCGCAGCAGCTGCCGCAAAGCGGCCGGACGCATTCAGCATGCCGGACAGCAAGGCGGCTAGCGAAATGAAGAGCACATAGGGAAAAGCGACGCGCCCGAACTCCACGGACAACGTAAACTCTTCCTGCCCGGCAAAACCTGATGCGATTCCGTAAATCAGCCAGGGCATCGCGGCCATCGCCACGAGGGTCAGGGCAATCAGGACAAAAGCCAGCCCGGCAAATGCGTCCGAAGCAAACCCGTCCGGATCATCGCCACTTTCGACACGTTTCGAAAACATCGGCACGAAGGCCATGTTGAATGCGCCCTCGGCAAAGAACCGGCGAAACATATTGGGCAGGCGGAAGGCCACCACATAGGCCTGATAGAGCGGTCCTGTACCCAGATAAGCGAGGATCATGGCATCGCGGATGAATCCCAGCACGCGCGACATCAGGGTCCAGCCGCCGACGGTGAAGAAGCCGGACATCAGGCGGATGGGCTTCATTCTCTGGCCCTTTCGACACCTTCATCGATGGCTTGCAGCAGCTTTTTCTCGAGTGTGCGCTGTTTGCTCTCGGAATGGTACTTCAGGCCGAACATGTCCTTGACGTAGAAGGTGTCCACGACCTGTTCGCCATAGGTCGCGATCACAGCATTGGCGATATACACGTTGGAGGCTGCCAGCGTGCGCGCCAGATCATAAAGCAGGCCTGGCCGGTCCCGTGTATCCACCTCGATGATCGTGTAGATTTCTGAACCTTCGTTGTCGAAGGTGATATGCGTGGGCACGCGGAAGGCGCGTTCGCGTTTCTTGACCTTGTCGCGGTCTTTCAGGGCGTCACGCGCCACAACCTCGCCCATCAGGGTCCGTTCGATCATCCGGCGCAGACGCGGCAGGCGCGAGGCGTCATAGGGGTTTCCGTCCGCGTCCTGGATCCAGTAGGCGTCTGTGACGAACCCGTCCTTGGTCGTGTAGCTGCGCGCGTCCACAACGTTTGCACCAACAAGCGCAAGTGCGCCGGCGAGACGGGTGAAAATACCCGGGTGGTCGGCCATGACGAAGCAGGCGCGCGTGGCATCCCGGTCTTCGTCCGGGTGCAGGTCGATGAGGATTTCGTCCTCTTTGATGTCGCGCAGCATCCCGGCAAAGGTGGCATGTGCGGTGACATGCAAACCCTGCCAGTAGGGGTCGTAGTGACGCGCGGTCTCTGCCTGCAGATCCTTGCGGGGCCAGTCGCTGAGCGCCTCGCGCAGGGCGCGTTTGGCCTCGGCACCGCGGTTTTCGCGGTTAAGATCCTCAAGCCCTGTTTCCAGCGCCTTGCGGGTCTGTCGGTAAAGCGCGCGGATCAGCACCGCTTTCCAGTTGTTCCAGGTATCCGGGCCCACGCCGCGGATGTCACAAACAGTCAGGACGCAGAGCAGATCGAGCCTTTTGACCTCGCGTACTGCCTTGGCAAATTCACGCACTGTCCGCGGGTCTGCGATGTCACGCTTCTGGGCCATGTCCGACATCAGCAGGTGATAGCGGACAAGCCATTCGACGGTGTCCGTGTCCGCCTTGTTCAGTCCCAGCCGGGGTGCGATTTTCCGTGCCATCTGCGCACCGAGAATGGAGTGATCCTCGGGACGGCCTTTGGCGATGTCATGCAACAGCAGGGCGGTGTAGAGCACCTTGCGGTTCACACCTTCCTTGAGGATCGAGGAGGCCACCGGCAGGTCCTCCTCCAGCTCTCCCCGCTCAATCTGGCTCAGCGTCGTCACGCACTGAATGATGTGCTCGTCCACAGTATAGGAGTGATACATGTTAAACTGCATCATCGCGACGATGAACTCGAATTCTGGGATGAATGCGCCCAGCACGCCCAGCTCGTTCATCCGCCGCAGCGCACGCTCCGGGTTGCCGTGTTTGAGCAGAAGATCAAAGAAAATGCGCCGCGCTTCGGGTGAGGTGCGCATGTCGTCATCGATCAGGTCGAGGTTTGCCTTTACCAGCCGCATGGCATCGGGGTGGATCAGCATGCCCGTTCTCAGGCCCTCTTCGAACACCCGCAACAGGTTCAGTTTGTCGGACAGAAAAGCCGTGTCGTCGCTGATCGCAAGCCGGTTGTGAACCACCTTGTAGCCCTCGCGGGTGCGCGGACGACGCCGGAATATCCGCTCCAGCAGCGGGTCGGCTTTGACGTGGTCGGCTTCCATTTTCGTCAGGAAGATGCGGGTCAGATCGCCCACCTCAGTGGCATGCAGAAAGAAGGCCTGCATGAAAATTTCAACGCCCCGCCTGCCGGTTGCGTCCTCATAGCCCATGGCCTCGGCCACCTGGACCTGCATATCAAAGGTCAGCTGCTCTGTTGGCCGGCCGCTCAGCAGGTGCAGGTGCCCCCGCACAGCCCACAGAAAACTCTCAGCGGATACAAAATTCTCATATTCTTCAGCAGTAAAGACGCCGAGACGCACGAGCTCGGCGGTGTCCTTGACCCCGTGCACGTATTTGGCAATCCAGTAGAGCGACTGAAGATCGCGCAGACCGCCCTTGCCCTCTTTGACGTTGGGTTCAACAACGTACCTCTGGCCGTGCTTTTTGTGACGGGTCTCGCGTTCGGCCAGTTTGGCTTCGACGAAGGCGCGCTCTGATCCGGCGAAAAGGTCTTCGCGCAGTTTCCTGCCGAGTTTTTCAGCCAGCTCTTTTTCACCTGCCAGATACCGTTGTTCCAGCAGTGCCGTGCGGATGGTGAAATCCTCGCCCCCCAGCCGCAGGCACTCTTTGATGGTCCGGCTGGCGTGGCCGACCTTCAGTTTGAGGTCCCACAGCATGTACAGCATCGTTTCGATGACGCTTTCCGCCCAGGGGGTCATTTTGTAGGGCGTCAGGAACAGGAGATCGACATCTGAAAAGGGGGCCATTTCGCCCCGGCCATACCCCCCGACCGCGATTACGGAAAGATGCTCGCCCGAAGTGGGGTTGGGACGCCGGTGCAGGACTTCAGTCGCAACCCAAAGAACGGTGCGTACCAGCTCATCTGTCAGATAGGTATAGGCCCGCGTCATCGGCCGCGCCGCAAACGGGTTTTCAGCAAATGCCCGTGCTATGGCCTCCCGGCCCGACGTTTGAGCATCCCGCAATGCGGAAACTGTTTCCGCGCGGGTCTCGGCATCCGTCAGATCACGGTTAAAAGCCTGCCGCAGCCGCGCCATTACCCTGTCGCGGTCAAAAACAGCCTCAGTCGGGCAGATCAGATCGGGTGTGTCCGCAGGGGCCTCCTGCGGTTCTGGGAGAGACATGCGGATGCCTTACAAACCTGCTCCGCCAAAAGTGGCCGGTGCGGGGCTTAGGATTTCGACCTGCGCATTGTTAACCGTCGCAACTGCCAGACCACGTTCGTTGGTGCCGTTGGGCAGCAGCCGGAAAATGCCGCTGGCACCCCGATAGCCTGCGCTTTGCGTCAGGGCCGCGCCTGTCAGGGCGTCGCTGTTCCCCTGGCTGACCAATGCGCCGATGGCGGCAATACCATCGAACGCGAGGCCGCCGATCGGGTGGGGCGATGATCCGTAGGCGGCCTGGTATTTGCCGCTGAACAGGGACGTGGCGCCTGGGTCAGGTACGGCAAACCAGCCCCCCTGGACACCCGGCAGGCTGAGCGTCTGTGGGGGAATGTCCCACCGTGTCAGCCCGATGAACTGAGCCTCCGGGCTCGATACGCCGGCCTCAGGCAAAAGCTGTGAAAGAAGCGGCAGGGCGGTTGCCGTGTCTGTTGTCATGAATACTGCGTCCGCACCGGCGGACTGAACAGTGTTTTTGATATTCGGGATGGCTGCAATGACATCCTGCTGCGACAGCGCGTAGCTGACGGTTCCGGCCACCGACGCGCCCTGCGCGCTCACGGCGCGCTGGATTGCATCGCGCCCCTGAGTGCCGGCGGAGTCCTGCCCGTGCACGATCACAAAACGGCTTTTCCCCTGGGCGCGGGCAAAGCCTGTCATGCGGTTTGCAGTGTTCTGGAAGGTCTGGCCCAGAACAAAAACGTTACCGCCAGCAATGGCCGCATTGTTGGAAAAGGCCAGCACGTTCACATTGTCATCTGCAACGGCCACGCCGACCGCGTTCGCGGCGGCCGCAAAGACCGGACCCAGGATGATTTTTGCACCGTCATCGACCGCCTGTTCCGCTGCGTTGGCGGCGACTGTTGCGTTTGCAGCTGTGGGGTATACCCGCAGGTCAATCTGCACACCGTTCAGGTCACGCATGGCCAGACGGGCCGCATTTTCAAGACTTTGCGCCAGAATATCGTTCGTGACATTTCCTGACCCTGACGGCACAAGCAGCGCCACTGGTACAGGTTTCGATGTGTTGATCGATGCGCCGGTTCCAAGACCACCCGGGATGGGTTCACAGGCGGCCAGAGCCAGCGCGGCCAGCGGCAGGGCCAGCCGGCTCAGAAGCTTGCGGGCGGCGGGGAAAACGGCAAACATAAGCGATACTCCGGTCATTGCGCGTTCTGCGCAGATTTCCGGCAATCATAGACGTCACGAAAGGCGGGTCCAGCTTTGAATTTCCAAAAAGTGCCACTCGCTGCCGGGGTCTGGTTCGTAGGTGTCCCGATTGGTACGGCGCGTGACATCACGCTGCGCGCGCTTGATGTTCTGGCGTCGGCTGATGTTCTGGCGGCGGAGGACACCCGCAGTCTGCGCAAACTGATGGACATTCACGGCGTTCCTCTGGACGGGCGGCGGATCATTGCACTGCATGATCACAGCAGCGAAGCGGTTACCGCCGAATTGCTGGAAGCTGTGCGGGCAGGGCGTTCGGTTGCCTATGCCTCCGAAGCGGGAATGCCGCTGATTGCTGATCCCGGTTTCGGCCTCGCGCGTGATGCGGCAGCTGCAGGGCTGGTTGTCACGTCGGCCCCGGGCCCCTCTGCAGTGCTGACAGCGCTGGTTCTGGCGGGGCTTCCCACGGACGCCTTTTTCTTTGCCGGGTTCCTGCCAAATGCGGCGGGCGCGCGGCGGGGGGCGCTGGAACGCCTCAGGGATGTCCCTGGTACGCTCGCATTCTACGAATCCCCGAAGCGTGTCGGCGCGATGCTGAGCGATGCCGCGCGGGTTCTGGGGGGCGACCGGCCTGCCGCCGTGTGTCGCGAACTGACAAAGAAGTTCGAAGAGGTCCGCAGGGGCACGCTCGCGGAGCTGGCAGGCGCGTTTTCTGGCGAAAAGGTCAAAGGCGAAATCGTTGTGCTGATTGATCGTGCCCGGTTACAACCTGTTAGCACTTCGGGCATAGAAGAGGACCTCAGGGCCGCATTGGGCAGTATGTCGATGCGCGATGCGGTAGATATGATCGCGCAGGCCAATGACCTGCCGCGACGCCAGGTGTACCAGCTGGCACTTGCCATGACGAAGGAGTGAGCATGACGGTGGCGACGGAACGGCGGACCAGAGGCCAGGTCAGTTTTCACGCAGGTCTTGCCGCCGAGGAATTCGTCAGCCGTGCTTATCTGGATCGCGGCTACGCATTGGTAAAAAAGCGCTGGCGTGGCCAGGCCGGGGAAATCGACCTGATTTTCCGCCGAAACGGGGGGCTGGTGTTTACTGAGGTAAAGAAAAGCCGCTCGCTGGACCAGGCCGCGCTGCGCATAACAGCGCGTCAGATTGCCCGGATTTCCGCCGCTGCGATGGAATTCGCCGCGCATGAGCCGCAGGGATTGCTGACCGAGATGCGCTTTGATGCGGCTCTGGTGGACGGAAATGGTGCGCTACGGGTTTTGCCGAATGCGTTCGCTCCGGGGTGATGAATTCTCTTCGGGCCATTGCGCTGCCGTGAATCCTGTCCCATTTAGTGGGGGCTAACAGAGGGAGCGGCCATGAAAATCGCCTTTCAGATGGACCCGATCGGGGACGTGGACATCAACGCGGACAGTTCGTTCCGCCTTGCCGAGGAGGCGCAGGCGCGCGGCCACAGCCTGTTTTTTTATACACCGGATCATCTGGCCTATCAGGAAGGGCGGATCACGGCGCGCGGTTACGACCTCCGGGTGCAGCGTGTTCAGGGCGAACATGCGGAACTGGGGCCGGAAAAGGAAGTCGACCTTGCGGATTTTGATGTCGTCTGGCTGCGTCAGGACCCCCCGTTTGATATGCATTACATCACGTCGACGCATCTGCTGGACCGGCTGGCCCCGGAAACGCTTGTCGTGAATGATCCTTTCTGGGTGCGGAATTACCCGGAAAAACTGCTGGTGCTGGATTTTCCCGATCTCACGCCGCCGACGACGATTGCGCGGGACCTCGAGACAATCAAGGCATTCAAGCAAAAGCATGGTGATGTCATCCTCAAGCCGCTCTACGGCAATGGCGGCGCCGGCGTTTTCCGCCTTGATGCGGCGGACCGGAACCTGACCTCGCTGCATGAGCTTTTCACGGGGTTTTCGCGGGAGCCGCTCATTGTGCAGAAATTTCTGCCCGATGTATCCAACGGAGACAAACGGGTTATTCTGGTCGATGGGGAAGCCGTGGGCGCTATCAACCGTGTGCCTGCTGCAGGCGAGACAAGGTCCAATATGCACGTCGGCGGGCGGCCTGAGAAAATCGGGCTTACCGACCGTGATCTGGAAATCTGTGCGGCAATCGGGCCATTGCTCAGGGAAAAAGGGCAGGTCTTTGTGGGCATCGACGTCATCGGTGATTACCTGACAGAGATCAACGTGACGTCGCCCACAGGCATCCAGGAACTTGAGCGCTTTGATGGCGTGAACATTGCAGAAAAGATCTGGCTTGCCATCGAACGGCGGGCGGGTGGCTGAACGTCAGGGCCGCGCCGGTGTGACGAGACGGAAGCTGACGGCCTCCGCAATGTGAGGTTGCCTGACATCCGCTGAGCCGTCCAGGTCGGCGATTGTCCGGGCCACCCGCATGACACGGTGATACCCGCGCGCTGTCAGGCTGAACTTTTCGGCCACGCGCACCAGCAGATCACGGCCTTCGCTGTCAGGTGCTGCGATTTCTTCGAGGGCATCGCCTGCGGCATCGGCATTTGTGCGCATGTCTGCCCGGCCCTCATAGCGGTTCTGTTGCACCGCCAGAGCTGTGGCAACCCGGGCGGCGACTGTTTCGGTACTGTCTCCGCTGTCCGGCAGGTTCAGGTCTGTATAGCGCACCGGGGGCACCTCGACCCGCAGGTCAAAGCGGTCCATCAGCGGACCTGAGATCCGGCCAAGATAGTCTGTGCCGCAATCCGGAACCCGGGCGCAGGCGCGGTCCGGATCAGTCATGAATCCGCAGCGACACGGGTTGGCAGCTGCGACTAGCATGAAGCGGCAGGGGTAGCGGACATGCGCATTGGCCCGGGAAATCATCACCTCGCCGGTCTCCAGCGGCTGGCGCAGGGTTTCCAGGACATTGCGCTGGAATTCAGGGAACTCATCCATGAAGAGCACCCCGTTATGCGCAAGTGACACTTCACCGGGGCGTGCGATCCGGCCACCGCCGATGATGGCTGCCATGGAGGAGGTGTGATGCGGATCGCGGAAAGGGCGCGCGCGGGAAATACCACCTGCATCCAGCAAACCGGCAACAGATTGGATCATAGATGTCTCAAGCGCCTCGCGCGGCGTCAGGGGAGGCAGGATGCTGTGCAGCCTGCGGGACAGCATGGATTTCCCAGACCCAGGCGGGCCCACAAACAGCAGGTGATGCCGTCCGGCGGCAGCGATCTCAAGCGCACGTTTCGCCCGCTCCTGCCCCTTCACATCGCGCAGATCGGTTTCAGCAACGGGGTGCGTGACTTCGCCTGGCTGGGATGGTGCGATGGGGACCTGGCCGCTGAAGTGGCGGATGACATCGCCCAGCGTTTTGGGAGCGATCACCTGTGCTCCGCTGACCCAGGCGGCCTCGCGCCCGCAATCTGCAGGGCATAGCAGTGTCATATCGCTTTCTGATGCCGTGACGGCTGCGGGAAGACTGCCGGCTACCGGAACAAGCCCGCCATCCAGCGACATTTCCCCCAGCGCCACGACCGTGCGGGCCACATCGGACGGAACGATATCCATTGCTGCCAGCAAAGACAGCGCAATTGGAAGATCAAAGTGGCTGCCCTCTTTGGGCAGGTCTGCGGGGCTGAGGTTGATTGTGATCTTTTTAGCGGGGAAAGCGATCGCCATGCCCGCAAGCGCGGAACGCACGCGGTCCCGTGCTTCGGAAACCGCTTTGTCCGGCAGACCGACGATGCTGAACCCTGGCAGGCCCGGCGTGAGAGAACACTGTACCTGAACCAGGCAGGCGTCCACGCCGCGAAATGCCACGGAATGAGTGTGAGTGATCATAAGGTCCCCGCAACCGGCTGTTTGTGGTTAACGCTACCGTCACCACTGTTACCGAACGGTTAACGTCAGCTCACCTCTGGCCAGGGTCTGGTCTTGGCAGTCACAGGATAGGGGAAGGGATCATAGGTTTTCTTCAGCCCCTCTGTGCGCCACGCGATGAAAGCCTGATCCGAGATTGTACGCTCACAATAGGCCGAAGCGAACGCCGTCATGGGCAGATCGTAACCGACCATGCGCGCGGCGACCGGCGCATAAAAAACATCCGCCAGACTGTATTCACCGAACAGCCAGTCACCCTGATCGCCGGAACGGCTCCGTGCCCAGGCCCAAAGCGTTTCAATCCGGTCCAGATCTGCACGCACTCCGTCGGAGACGTGAAACCCCTCGTTCACATGAAAAAGCTGCATGGGGCATTCAGAACGCAGTGCGCTGAAACCACTAGCCATCTCGGCGCAGAGCCACCGTGCCGCGGATCGCAGGCCCGCATCCTGCGGCCAGTGACCGGCGTCGGGGTGGCGTTCCGCCAGCGTCTCTGCCATGGCGAGTGTTTCACCCACGACGTCACCTTCCGGCGTCTGCATGACCGGGACCAGACGCGCTGGAGCAAGAGGGGAAAGATCGCTCTGCATTGTGCCGGAATACAGTCCCAGCAGATGGGTGTTGAAAGAGAGGCCGAACTTTTCAAGCATCAGCCAGCCGCGCAAGGACCAGGTCGAGAATGCCTGGTCGCCAATATAAAGATCATAAGTCATGACCGGACGCTATTACGTGCGGTCAGCTGTCGGCAAATGGTCAATTGTGGTGTGCAGGATCACGGAAGGTGATTGATCACACCGGGTGTTCCTGTGTCGCCCTGCCATGTGATGCTGGTGACGGACAGATTGTCGATCGGCTGCGCCAGAGCATCATAGGGCGCGACCCGCAGCGCCCGCTGAAGCTGGGTCAGAATGACGCCGAAATGCGCAACGGCGATAATATGGGTGTCCGGATGGGCAGCATTCAGTCGGCGCACGACACGGTCAACACGTGCAGAGGTCCGGTTCCAGCTTTCGCCGTCGGGTGCGCTGACATCGCCGGGCTCCTCCCAGAACAACCGGCTGAGTTCCGGGTCCCTTTCAGCGACATCGCGAAAATGCATGCCATCCCAGACGCCGAAATGCATCTCCCGCAGGTCAGGGTCATGGGGCAACCGCTGGTGGCCCTGGCCCGAAATGGCATCGGCAGTGGCTGATGCCCGGATCAGATCGGATGAAATCACCAGCGCCTCTTCCGGCAGATGCGCCCGCAGGCGGCTGATCTGAGCCTCGTCAGAAAGATCAGCGGGCACGTCCCGCCAGCCGACAAAGGACTTCTGGTGGGTCGGTCCATGGCGGACCCAGTGCCAGGTCGTCATGGCAGCGATCCTTTCAGTACCTGTGGCAGCCCGGCCGTGACCAGAACCGCAAGATCAGAAGCCGCTGCAAGGGCGATGTTCAGCCGTCCCTGTTCCTCCCGGAACCGGCGGGCCAGCGTATTGTCCGGCACAATGCCATGGCCGACTTCATTGGAGACGATGATTATTGGGGCGGCGCAAGCTTCTATGCCACGGATCAGACGCTGGCGTTCCGCAACAGGATCCATTTCGTCCAGAATCACGTTGGTGAGCCACATTGTCGCGCAGTCGATGAGAACGCCCTGCGACTTCTCCAGGGTGCTCAGGATACGCTCGGGGTAAATATCTTGCTCAAAATTGCGCCATTCTTCACATCTGCGCGATTTATGCACCTCCACCCGCATTTTTATTTCGTCATCAAAAACCCGGGACGTGGCAAGGTAAACAGGTTCTAAACCACTGGTTAACAAAAGGTTTTCCGCAAACGCCGATTTTCCCGAGGCGGCCCCACCTAGAACGAAACTCAGTTTTGGCAACATTTTATAAACCTTTGCGGTGAACCAATCGGGTGTATGGTGCGTATCTATATCAATTGTGCACGGCAAGGTGTGCTTCATCTGACTGGGAGATGTCGCTATGGCTTTGGACACGGCAAGAGATATGTCACTTTCACGCAGGGCGATGAAAGCGGAATTACTCGACGCGGAAACAGAACTCAGACTGGCCTATGCCTGGCGGGATGAGCGCTGTGAGGAGTCCCTTCACCGACTGATTACAGCCTACATGCGGCTCGCGATTTCGATGGCGTCAAAATTCAAACGCTATGGCGCGCCGATGAACGACCTGATTCAGGAAGCAGGTCTCGGGCTGATGAAGGCGGCGGACAAGTTTGATCCGGACCGGGGCGTTCGCTTTTCGACTTATGCGGTCTGGTGGATCAAAGCATCCATTCAGGATTACGTCATGCGCAACTGGTCGATGGTGCGCACCGGGTCGACCTCCTCGCAGAAATCTCTGTTCTTCAACATGCGCCGTGTCCAGGCGCGTCTGGAACGCGAGAGTGCAGCTGCCGGAGAAACGCTGGACCGCCACCAGCTGCGCCAGATGATTTCCACAGAAATCGGTGTCCCTCTCCATGACGTCGAGATGATGGAAGGGCGGCTGTCCGGGTCTGACTATTCGCTCAATGCAACCCAGTCGACCGAAGACGAAGGGCGTGAATGGATTGATGCGCTGGAAGATGACAGCGCCCAGGCCGCCGAGACTGTCGAGCACGCGCATGACACGGAGCAGCTGCGCGCGTGGCTTCTGCAGGCAATGAATGATCTGAACGACCGTGAGCGCTTTATCGTGCGTGAACGCAAACTGCGCGAACAGCCCCGCACGCTGGAAAGTCTCGGTCAGGAGCTGAACCTGAGCAAGGAACGCGTGCGTCAGCTGGAGGCCGCAGCCTTTGGTAAGATGCGCAAATCCCTCGAAGGTCAGTCCAAAGAAGTGTTCCACTTCCTCGCATGAGGCTGCTTGCCGCTTTTCTTATTGCGTGGCTGAGCCCGTTGTCTCTGGCAGCGGGCTCCTTTGTTGGGGATGTGATCATCCTTGGCGAACTGCATGACAATCCCGGGCATCACACTCGACAGGCGGAGATCACTGCGGAGGTGAAACCCACTGCCATAGTGTTCGAAATGCTTACGGAGGCGCAGGCTGCGCGCCACGTGCCGGGCGCTGACGCGGCAGTGCTGTCAGATGCGTTTGACTGGGAAAACGCCGGCTGGCCGGATTTTACGATGTACTATCCGATTTTTGCGGCAGCACCCGATGCGCGCATTTTTGGTGCGGGTGTTCCGCGTCAGGAAGCCCGCCAGGTGCGGGAAAAGGGGATTTCTTTTGTGTTCGGGATCGGGGGCGGGGCATACGGGTTGAACGATCCATTGCCTGAAGCAGAGCAGACCGCTCGTGAGGCGGATCAGATGGCCGCGCATTGCGATGCTCTTCCCGAAGAGATGTTGCCTTTCATGGTTGATTTTCAGCGCCTGCGGGATGCCCGGCTGGCGCAGAAAACGGTGCGCGCGCTGGAGCTTACAGGGGGGCCGGTGGTCGTCATCACCGGCAATGGCCATGCGCGCCGCGACCGGGGTATGCCGGTCTATCTCGAACGGGTGAAGCCTGACATCGCGGTGTTTGTGCTGGGGCAGGGGGAAGAAGGTTCGCGCCTGCCGCCAGGCGTTTTTGACCGGATCATGACCTCCCCCACAGTGGAACGCGGTGACCCCTGTGCGGCGTTCCGCTGAGCACGGTGGGGCTGGCAGTTGCCGGACGGGCGTTCTAAGGTCCGGCAGGAATATATCTGGAAAAGGCACCTTATGCTGGGCGGTAAACATATCCTGCTGATCATTGGCGGCGGTATAGCGGCTTTCAAATCGCTCGACCTGATCCGGCGGCTCCGCGAAAGGGGCGCGCAGGTGACGCCTGTTCTGACCAGCGCTGCTGAGGAATTCGTCACGCCATTGTCCGTCTCCGCACTGGCGGGGACCAGGATGTACCGCAATCTTTTTGACCTCACCGACGAAGCCGAGATGGGACATATCCAGCTCAGCCGTGTTGCCGATCTGGTGCTCGTGGCACCTGCCACTGCAAACCTGATGGCGCGGATGGCGGGTGGTCTTGCGGATGATCTTGCAACGACGCTTCTGCTGGCAACCGACACGCCGGTGATGATTGCACCGGCCATGAACGTCAGGATGTGGGAACATGCGGCTACGCAGCGCAACCTGGCGCAACTGCGCGCTGATGGCGTAAAAATCGTCGGACCGGACGAAGGTGACATGGCCTGTGGGGAATATGGACCAGGTCGCATGGCAGAGCCGCTTGATATCGTTGCGGCAGTGAGCACGCATTTCGCGGACGGGCCGCTGAAGGGCAAACGCATTCTCGTCACCTCCGGGCCGACACATGAACCGATTGACCCGGTGCGCTATATCGCGAACCGGTCCTCCGGCGCACAGGGCACTGCAATTGCACGCGCACTGCTGGCGCTGGGCGCAACCGTCGTCTTTGTAACAGGACCGGCCGATGTTCCACCGCCCGAAGGGGCGGAGGCGATCCGCGTGACCACGGCGCTTGAGATGCAGGCGGCCGTCAGCGCAGCATTGCCAGCGGACGCGGCCATATTTGCCGCTGCCGTGGCAGACTGGCGGATGGCCCGGGCCAGCGACAGAAAGTTGAAAAAATCCAGAGACGGCCTGCCGGTGCTGGAATTTGCAGAGAACCCGGACATCCTGCGGGACATTGCCGGACGGGACACAGACAGACCGGGTCTTGTGATCGGATTTGCCGCCGAAACGGATGATGTGGTCGAAAACGCAACGGCGAAACGTCAGCGCAAGGGGTGCGACTGGATTGTGGCCAACGATGTATCGCCTGAAACGGGGATCATGGGGGGCATGGAAAACGCGGTGACCATCATCGACGATGATGGTGCCGAAAGTTGGCCCCGCATGGATAAGAATGCAGTTGCCGAACGCCTCGCCGGACGGATCGCGAAAGCGCTGGGCGCTGCGGGCTGAAATGTCTTTTGAGGATCGCCGGTGACTGACATCATCATTTCCTTTGTGTCCGAAGAGGCCGCGGCGCTTGGCCTTCCGTCGTATGAGACTGATGGCGCGGCCGGTGCTGACCTGCGGGCCTGCCTGCCGGGGGGGCCATTCGTACTTGACCCTGGTGCGCGGCAGCTTGTTCCGACGGGTCTGCGTATGGAGATACCGGAAGGGTTTGAGGTCCAGGTGCGGCCCCGGTCGGGGCTCGCGCTGCGCCACGGTGTGACCCTGCCCAACAGCCCTGGCACAATTGACAGTGATTACCGCGGAGAGCTTGGCGTTATTGTGATGAATGCCGGTCAGGAACCGGTGGAGATCACACACGGGATGCGCATCGCTCAGATGGTTGTCGCGCCGGTCGTACGCGCCGGTTTTGCCGTGCGGGAAACGCTGTCTGACACCACGCGAGGGTCGGGCGGCTTCGGATCGACCGGAGGCAGCTGATGGTTCTGGTACTTTCTCTGGCGGCGGTTCTCTGGGGCATCGGGCATTTCATGGGTGCACCGAAGTCGGCGCGTGGCCTTATGATCGGTCTGCTTTATGTAGCTGTTCTTGCGCTGCATCTGGTGCTGCCTGACGGTCATCCGCTGAGACTTGCGACGGGAGAGAGTGCTGCTCTCTGGCTGATACTGGGTGGCTTTGTCGCCATTGTTCTTGGGTATCGCCAGGTACTGACGCGCCTGCGGACCAGAGCAGACACGTCCCGGGCGGAGACCGGCGGGAATGACGGTCCGGCCCCATTGTTCACAGAAACGGAACTCAACCGGTATGCCCGCCACATTGTGCTGCGCGAAATTGGCGGACCCGGGCAGAAGCGGCTCAAAGAGGCGAAGGTGCTGGTCATCGGAGCCGGCGGGCTGGGTGCACCGGCTCTTCAGTATCTTGCGGCAGCAGGTGTTGGCACAATTGGTGTGGTCGACGATGATGCCGTGGAAAACGCAAATCTTCAGCGCCAGGTCATTCACAAGGATGCGTCCATCGGCATGCCCAAGGTCTTCTCTGCTCAGGCTGAAATGCAGGCGCAGAACCCTTTTGTGCAGGTGCGGCCCTACCACCGGCGGCTGACAGAGGACATTGCTGCTGAACTCTTCGCGGAATATGACGTCGTTCTGGATGGCACCGATAATTTCCAGACACGATATCTGGTGAATGAGACCGCCGTCGCGGCTGGTATTCCCCTTATCTCTGGTGCGCTCAGTCAGTGGGAAGGGCAGCTCAGCGTGTTTGACCCGGCACAGGACGCGCCCTGTTACCGGTGCATTTTCGACGAAGCGCCTGCGCCTGAACTGGCCCCATCCTGCGCCGAAGCGGGCGTTATCGGGCCGCTGCCGGGCGTGATCGGCGCCATGATGGCGGTCGAGGCAGTTAAGCTGATCACCGGCGCTGGTGCACCGCTGCGGGGGCAGATGCTGATCTATGATGCGCTCTATGGTGAGAGCCGCCAGATTGCGGTCAGCCGGCGAGCCGGTTGCCCGGTGTGCGGAGGCAGCTGAAGCCTCAAATTTATTTGTGCGTGGCAGTTGTTGCCGCGTAAGCGCAGCCTTAGCTTAACTGTCAAAGGAGAACGCCGATGTCCAACGCCCTGCTTGAGGAATGGTCCACCCCTTACCGGATTGCGCCCTTTGATCAGATAAACGACGAGGATTTTGAGCCGGCCCTGGAGCAGGCGCTTGCGGCGCACCGGGCAGAAACGGATGCCATCGCAGATGCGGCGTCCCCTCCTGATTTTGCCAACACGGTCGAGGCACTGGAAGCCGCCGGTCAGGACCTTGACCGCGTTCTCTCTGTGTTTTTTACGGTCGCAGGAGCAGACAGCAACCCGGAACGCGAAGAACTGCAGCGGAAGTTCTCGCCGATGCTGTCTGCGCATTTCTCCGCAATTTCCGGCAACAAAAAGCTGTTCGCGCGCATTGCCGCCGTCTGGGAACAACGCGGGGGGCTGGATCTGACGGACGAACAGGCACGGGTCCTTATGCTCACGCACCGCGGTTTTGTCCGGGCCGGTGCCGCGCTGACAGGCGAAGCGGACGCCCGGATGCAGGAGATCAAGGCCCGGCTCGCGGTGCTTGGCACACAGTTCACGCAGAACCTGCTGGCCGATGAGCGGGAATGGTTCATGCCGCTTGCGGAAGGCGATCTGGACGGGTTGCCGGATTTCGTCGTGGATGCCGCCCGTGCCGCGGGCGAGGAGAAGGGCGCGGACGGCCCGGTGGTCACCCTGTCGCGTTCGCTGATCACGCCGTTTTTGCAGTTCTCGCCGCGCCGGGATCTGCGGGAAACTGCGTTCCGTGCCTGGGCTGCGCGCGGTGCGAACGGCGGTGAAACTGACAACCGCGGCATTGCTGCTGAAATCCTGTCCCTGCGCGAGGAACGCGCGAAGCTCCTGGGGTATGACAGTTTCGCGGCGTACAAGCTGGAAACGGAAATGGCCAAAACGCCGGAAGCAGTCCGGGATCTGCTGATGTCCGTCTGGGAGCCCGCGCGCGCGCAGGCTGACGCTGATGCTCGGGTGCTGACGCAGATGATGCAGGCCGACGGCATCAATGATGCGCTGGCGCCGTGGGACTGGCGGTACTATGCGGAAAAACGGCGCGCGGCAGAGCACGATCTGGATGAAGCGGCACTCAAACCATATTTCCAGCTGGACCGGATGATTGAGGCAACATTTGCCTGTGCGTCCCGGCTGTTCGGGCTCGAATTCAAACCGCTCGACGTGCCGCTCTACCATCCCGACTGCCGGGCCTGGGATGTGACACGGGGCGGCGAGCACATCGCGGTCTTTATCGGCGACTATTTTGCCCGTGGCTCCAAAAGGTCCGGCGCCTGGTGTTCGGCGATGCGCGCACAGGCGCGGTTCCCGCAGGTACAGCGACCTGTCGTGATCAACGTGTGTAACTTTGCCAAGGGCGATCCCGCGCTTTTGTCCTACGACGATGCACGCACTCTGTTTCATGAGTTCGGCCACGCGCTGCACCAGATGCTGTCGGATGTTACTTATGAAAGCGTGTCCGGCACATCCGTCGCGCGGGACTTTGTGGAACTGCCGAGCCAGCTTTATGAGCACTGGCTGGAGGTCCCTGAGGTCCTGAGTGAATACGCGACGCATGCGGACACCGGCGCGCCGATGCCCGCTGATATGCTTGAACGGGTGCTGGGTGCCGCAAACTTCGACATGGGCTTTCAGACGGTCGAATATGTAGCCTCCGCGCTGGTTGACCTCGGTTTTCACGAGGGAACGGCACCGGCTGATCCGATGCAGCGTCAGAAGGAAATCCTGGATGCGATCGGGATGCCTGATGCCATAACGATGCGTCACGCCACACCGCACTTTGCCCATGTCTTTGCCGGCGACGGCTACAGCAGCGGGTATTACAGTTACATGTGGTCTGAGGTTATGGATGCAGACGCCTTTGCCGCCTTTGAAGAGGCTGGATCAGCCTTCGATGCGGATAAGGCCGCGGCTCTGGAGAAACATATCCTGTCGACGGGTGGCAGCCGGGATGCAGCGGAGCTCTATACGGCGTTCCGCGGTCGCCTGCCAGGGGTTGATGCGCTGTTGAAAGGGCGCGGCCTGGCCGCAGAATAACCGCCTAGTACCCCAGGGTGCGGTCGACCAGATAAAGAAACGGCTCACCGGCTTCCCCACGGCGGATATTCTCCGCGATTACTTCTGAGGCTGTTTTCGCCCGGGTTTCAGCTGCGATGTGCGGCGTCACCGTTACCTGCGGATGCGCCCAGAAGTGATGCTCCTTCGGCAGTGGTTCGATGCGGAAAACATCGAGCGTCGCATGTGCGATCTGACCGCTGTCCAGGGCATCCAGCAAGGCGTCATCATCAATAAGGGGTCCGCGCCCGGGGTTGATAATGAACGCCCCCTGCGGCATCAGCGCCAGACGTCGGGCGTCGAGCGTATTCTGCGTGGCCGGTGTGTCCGGGAGCAGAAGCACGAGTATCTCAGCAGACCGCAGCGCGTCATCCAGACCGGTGTCCCCATTGAATGTTTCGATACCCGGCACGTCCTTTGGGCTGCGGCTCCATCCGCTGACGTCAAACCGCAGCGACTTCAGAGTTTGCGCCACAGACGTCCCCAACGCCCCCAGCCCCAGAACACAGACGCGGCGTTCCTCGGCCAGCGGGTGCACTACGGGGGTCCAGTCACCGTCCTGATGCAGGATGTGCTGGTCCATGCCCAGATGATGGCGCAGAACATGCCCTGTGACCCATTCGGTCATCGAGCGGGTCATGCCCGGGTCGACCATGCGGGCCAGCGGCTGGGTGAGGGTTTCGTTGCCTACGATCCCCTCCACGCCTGCCCAGAGGTTCAGGACTGCTTTTGTGCGGGTGTAGGGTGTAAAATCCTGCAGCTCGGAATTCGGGGCGTAGACGACATAGTCCACCTCGCCGGCAGGGATATCCAGCGCCAGTCTGACATCCAGTCCGGCCCCTTTGAAAGCCCGATGCAATGCAGGCTCATAGGTGGCCCAGCGTTCCGGCGTGGCCGCAAAAAGCACATTCAGTGGCATAGTATTCCTATCTTGGGCGGTGGACGTGGGCGCTCTGCATCAGACCGAAGGCGAGCAGCAGAACCAGCATGGCTGACCCGCCGAAACTGACCAGTGGCAGGGGTACGCCCACCACGGGCGCCAGCCCCATGACCATCGACATATTGACGGCAAAGAACAGGAAGAAGTTCAGCGCGATGCCCAGCGTCAGCAGGGAGGAAAACCTGTCTTTGTTTGTCAGCGCAGACCAGACGCAGAAAATAATGATCAGCGCATAAAGCCCCAGCAGCGACAGGCCGCCGACAAAGCCGAACTCCTCGGCCAGGGTCGTAAAGATAAAATCCGTATGCTTTTCCGGCAGAAAGTTCAGGCGGCTTTGTGTCCCCTGCATAAACCCACGGCCGGTCCATCCGCCGGAGCCAAGCGCGATCTTGGACTGCGTGATGTGATAGCCCGCGCCCAGAGGGTCAGAACTGGGGTCCAGAAAGGTGTCGATGCGGCGGTACTGGTAATCCTTGAGCAACTGCCAGGTGGTTCCCCGGGACTGAAAGACGGCTGTGACCAGCCCGATACCGCTGGCAATCACAGCACCGAAATAGGCCCAGTGCACACCGGCCAGAAACATCAGCCCGCCACCCGCTGCAAGCAGCAGAATAGACGTCCCCAGATCGGGCTGCCGCAGCACCAGGAACACCGGGATCATGATCAGAATAACCGGTATCAGCACCCAGAACGGATGTGAGGTGCGCTTTGCCGGCAGCCAGTCATAGTAGGCCGCAAGCAGCATCACGAGCGTTATTTTCATCAGTTCCGAGGGCTGAAGGCGCATGAAACCAAGGTCAATCCATCGCTGCGCGCCCATGCCCACGGTGCCAAAAAGCTCCACCGCGACCAGCAGCACGATGGTGCCCAGATACGCAAGGCCCGACAGGCTGCGCCAGAACCATATGGGGATCATGGCGACCATGATCATCATAACGAACCCCACGGCAAAGCGTTTCATCTGTGGCTCGGCCCAGGGGCTGTAGGACCCGCCGGCCACGGAATAAAGCATCAGAAACCCGACACCGGCCACCGATGCGAGAAGCAGCGCGACCGCCCAGTTCAGATAGAAAATCTTGCGGAACCCGGTCGGGGCAGATTTGACGGCATACTCGAGATAACTCATGCCTGATCCTTCCCGGGAACGGAGACCTGGGGTTGCGCGTCTCTCAGTCGTTCCTGAAGCTCAGTGATTTTTTCACGGTCTTTCGCGGGATAGGCTTCAAGTGGTGGCGGGCCTCCATAAAGCGCCTGCAAGGTGATATCCCGGGCGATCGGTGCCGCGGCTTTTGAGCCACCGCCACCGTGCTCGACGATCACCGCAACCGCGTATTTGGGTTTGTCATAGGGCGCGAAATTCACAAACAGCGCGTGGTCGCGGCGCTCCCATGGCAGGTCTTCGTTCCGGATGACACCAGCGCGGCGCTCCGCTGCTGTGATGTTGCGGACCTGGCTGGTGCCGGTTTTCCCGGCCATGCGCATCTCTTCTTCGATGATGCGCGATCCATAGGCCGTGCCACGCCGGTCATTGACCACTTCGAACATCGCCTTGCGCATCTTGCGCAGGTTGTTCTCGTTCAGACCCATGGGCTCGCCGCCCCGGATCGGTTCTTCGACGCCGTCCACAGACTTGATCAGGCGCGGCTCGACGGAGCGCCCGGTGGCAATCCGCGCGGTCATCACTGCAAGCTGCATGGGTGAGGCCAGCATGAAACCCTGGCCGATCGACACGTTCACGGTGTCACCCACGCGCCAGCTCTGGCCATATGTCTGGGCCTTCCACTCCATGTTGGGCGCCAGACCCTTGGCAACAGCCGACATTGGTACGTCATGCTTTATGCCCAGCCCGAACCTGCGCGCCATTTCAGAAATGCGCTCAATGCCGACCTTTACTGCCAGATCATAATAATAGACATCGCACGACCGTTTCAGCGAAGTTTCGAGGTCCACCCACCCGTGTCCGGCGCGTTTCCAGCAGTGGAACCGGCGTCCTGACACTTCCATATGGCCCGGACAATAGGCGGTTTCATCCGGTCCTATCAGCCCGTCTTCGAGAGCGGCCATGGCCGTGATCATCTTGAAAGTGGAACCCGGGGGATACACGCCCTGTACGGTCTTGCTGGCAAGCGGGCGGTATTTGTTACCGGTCAGCGTGCCGTAATCTTTGGACGAGATGCCGCGCACAAACAGGTTCGGATCGAATGTCGGTGCCGAGGCACAGGCGACCAGATCACCGGTTTCGCAATCCATAACAACCGCGCTTGCGCTTTCCCCGTCAAGGCGGGCCTGGACATAACCCTGGAGCTTTGCGTCGATGGTCAGCTGCAGATCGGAGCCGGGGATGCCGTCGCGCCGGTCCAGCTCGCGCATGACGCGGCCGGCAGCGTTGACCTCTACCCTTTTTGCGCCTGCTTTTCCGCGCAGCAGCGGTTCAAGTTTGGTTTCAACCCCGACCTTTCCGATCTGAAACCGCGGGATCATCAGAACAGGCTCAGGGTCCTCGATTTTGGACAGGTCGTAGTCTGACACCGGGCCAACGTAGCCCAGTACATGTGCGAAATCTGACCCTTGCGGGTAAACGCGGCTCAACCCGACCTCCGGTGTCACACCCGGAAGCGCAGGTGCATTTACAGACACCCTGCTGATGTCGTCCCATGTAACATCTGATGCGATGGTAACCGGCAGAAAAGGCGCAGACCGGCGTATCTCTTCTTTGACACGGGTGATCGTTTCCTCGTCGAGGCTGATGATCTGTGAAAGCCGCTCAAGAACTGCATCTACGTCGCCAGCGTCCTCCCGCACGATCACGATCCGGTAAGACGGCGCATTGCGTGCAAGGCTCATGCCATTCCGGTCGAACACCTCTCCGCGGGAGGGTGGGATGAGCCGGATGTTGATGCGGTTTTCTTCGGCCAGCAGACGGAACTGATCAGCCTGATCAACCTGCAGATACTGCATCCTGGCAGCGAGCCCACCGATGAACAAAAGTTGGGCACCGCCAAGAAGTGCGGCACGCCGCGACAGCCTGCGATGGCTGATATCTGTTTCTGCCCGTGTCTTTTTCATGCGGTTCCTCCGCAAAACAGCTGACGTTTCATCTCAGGCCGCCTCCGCCTGTATCGGGATCGCCCGGTGCAGATTTGCGGACGCCCATAAAGGTGTGGGTTATCCCGGCAACCAATGGGTAGCACACAAGTGTCATCAGAAGCTGGGAAAATGACAGGGTAAAGGAAGGCGGATCCAGAAGGGTAATCATCAGCGCCAAACGGTACGCGATGCTGATACCGGCAATGATCAGGCACACGGTCAGCCATTCGCCCACAAAGGTGCCATCCCGGACCGCCCGTGCACGTGATTTCAGGTTTTCACACCCGATCAGTGCCAGCAGGGCCCAGAGCCCCGGCGGGCGCTGCAGCAACAGGTCTGCCAGCAGAAACAGCAGGGCCAGAGCAAAGGCGGGCACATATTCCGGGCGCCTTACCGACCACGCGCAGGCAAAGGCCAGCAACAGGTCCGGTCCGGCCCAGCGGGCGGGCGTCATGTTAAGGGGCAGCAGCTGGAAAAACAGAATTGCGCAGACCACGAAGGCAAACGAAATACGCATGCTCCAGAGACGTGTGACGGGGGCGTCGCTCATTGTATCGCCTCCTCGGTCATGATCACGGGCAGTTGCGGGCCGATGATCTGGGGATTGTCTTCGATCGGTTCCGTGCCGTGATGGCGCAGGACGCGCAGAAATTCGAGGCGCTCGTAATCCGCAGCAAGTCTGACGCGCAGCTGTCCACCGGGATCTGCAGCGACCTGACCGATCAACAGGCCTGACGGGAACACACCGCCGTCACCGGAGCTGACCACGCGGTCGCCGGGACGCACCTGGTCGGGGCTTTCCAGAAAGTCGATGAGGGGGGCGGCGGTGTTGTCGCCGGCCACAATGGTGCGCTGGCCCGAAGGCTGAATGGATGCCGGAATGCGGCTGGAGGCATCCGTCAGGAGGATGACGCGAGACGTCGTCTGACCAACACCTGAAATCCGCCCGACCACGCCAATGCCGTCCATCGTGGCCCAGCCTTCGATGATCCCGTCGCGCGCGCCGACATTCAGCAGTACGGACTGGCGGAACGGTGATCCGCTGTCTGCGAGAACAACGCCGGAAATTACGGTAAGACGCGGGTCGAGGCGCACATTGTTGAGGTCAAGCAGCCTGGCGTTTTCCTGCTCCAGCTGCACGGCAGCCTCCTTCCAGGCCTGCATCCGGCGCAGTTCCGAGCGCAGTTCCTGGTTCTGTTCGGCGAGTTGCTGATAGCTCTGGAAATCGCGCAGCAGAGAGATCGCCCCGGTAACAGGTGCCATCGCCCAGTCGAGCCCCGGTACAAAGCGGTCGGTGATCTGTGCGCGGAACCGCTCGACACGGGGGCTGTCAATCCGCCAGAGCAGGAAAACGCCCAGCAGGCACAGCACCAGCACAGCAATCAGCAACCGGCGCAGGGGGCCGGTGAAGTCGCTGGTCTGAGAACGGTCTCTGGCCATCAGCGGCGGGTCTCCTGCCCCGGGTCAGGCAGGCAGTCCTGCCACGCACGGGGAACTCTGTCGGGGGCGTCAGCTTTCGTAGTCGATCGCGTGACGCAGCTGTTTTTCGTATTCAAGCGCTTTGCCGGTACCAAGGGCCACACAGTTCAGCGATTCGTCTGCGATAGATACGGCGAGGCCTGTCTGTTCGCGCAGCGCCAGATCCAGATCGCCCAGCAATGCGCCACCACCGGTCAGCATAACGCCCCGGTCAACAATGTCGGCTGCAAGGTCCGGTGGAGTTGTCTCCAGCGCGGTCATCACCGCTTCACAGATCTGCTGTACCGGCTCCGCCAGTGCTTCGGCAATCTGCGCCTGGGTCACTTCGATTTCCTTGGGCACGCCGTTCAGCAGGTCGCGGCCCCGGATCTGCATTGAGGTACCACGCCCGTCGTCAGGCATGCGTGCCGTGCCGATGGATGTCTTGATCCGTTCTGCCGTGGTTTCACCCACCAGCAGGTTCTGCTGGCGGCGCAGGTAGCTGATGATTGCCTCGTCCATCCGGTCACCACCGACGCGCACGGACCGCGCGTAAACGATATCGCCAAGGCTCAGAACCGCGACCTCTGTTGTACCGCCGCCGATGTCCACGACCATGTTCCCGGTGGGATCCGTGATCGGCATGCCTGCGCCAATGGCCGCAGCAATGGGTTCCGCAATCAGGCCCGCGCGCCGCGCGCCCGCACTCATCACCGACTGACGGATGGCGCGTTTTTCAACCGGAGTGGCACCGTGCGGCACGCAGACGATGATCTTGGGTTTGCCAAAAAACGTCGAGCGTTTGTGCACCTTGCGGATGAAGTGTTTGATCATCTCTTCGGCGGTGTCAAAGTCCGCGATGACACCTTCGCGCATCGGGCGGATGGCTTCGATGCTGCCCGGTGTCCGCCCCAGCATCAGCTTGGCGTCTTCGCCCACGGCGAGCACTTTCTTGACACCTTCCTTTATATGATAGGCGACAACGGAGGGTTCTGACAGAACCACACCCTTGCCCTTCACGTAGACCAGCGTGTTCGCCGTGCCGAGGTCGATCGCCATGTCCGATGAAAACAGACCGCGAAAACTGTCGAATATTGCCATGAGGTGTAAACCCTGCCCGAATGCCATTGGTCCGTGCCCTGAAAGGGCCGGTTGCCCTGTGTTATATGCTTAGGCGCGTTATGGTGAAAGGGGCGTTAACGATGATCTGGGCATCATCTTGCTGTTACGTTGCGATTGTATCGCAGCGCGCAACAGTTGCAGAAGGTCTCCGGACCGTGAAAGATCCCGGTCCGGAGCCGCTTTTGAGGTCAGCTGACGTCCTTGTAGCTGATTTCCGGGCGGTCACTGCCGCCTTTTTCACGGCGCACCAGCAGACGGTTCAGCGCGTGGATATAGGCGAGCGCCGAGGCGACAACCGTATCGGTATTCGCGGATTGCCCGGTCACAATACGGCCCTCTTCCTCAAGGCGCACAGACACCGTGGCCTGAGCATCCGTTCCTTCGGTCACCGCGGCCACCTGGTAAAGCTGCAGGCGTGCGCTGTGCGCGACCAGTGCCTTGATGCACTTGAAGGACGCGTCCACAGGGCCATCGCCGGTCTGTTCGGTGCTGTGCTCGACACCATCAACCTCAAGGGTCATCCGGGCCTCGTTCGGGCCGTCGGTGCCGCAGACGACGTGCATTGACTTCAGCCTGATCCGGTCGGCTTCGGCATCTGTCGCGGTGCGCATCAGTGCGATCAGGTCGTCGTCGTAAATCTCTTTCTTGCGGTCGGCCAGTTCCTTGAACCGCACGAACACGTCTTTGAGCTGGTTGTCGCCCAGCTCAAACCCGAGGTTTTCCAGTTTGGAGCGCAACGCAGCCCGGCCGGAATGCTTGCCCATCACAATGTTGGTTTCGGTGAGGCCAACGTCCTCCGGGCGCATGATCTCAAAAGTTTCCGCATTTTTGAGCATCCCGTCCTGGTGGATGCCGCTTTCATGCGCAAAGGCATTCTTGCCCACAATCGCCTTGTTAAACTGCACGGGGAAACCCGACACGGTGGCAACGCGGCGTGAGATATTCATGATTTTGGTCGCATCAATCCGCGTCTGATAAGGCATGATGTCGTTGCGGACTTTCATCGCCATCACGACTTCTTCGAGCGCGGTATTGCCCGCACGTTCGCCCAGCCCGTTGATGGTGCATTCGATCTGGCGTGCGCCAGCTTCAACAGCGGCCAGCGAATTGGCCGTCGCCATGCCAAGATCGTTGTGACAGTGCGTGGCAAAGGTGATGGTATCCGCACCCGGCACGCGCTCCAGCAGCATCCGGATCAGATCCGCCGATTCCCGCGGGGCCGTATAGCCCACAGTGTCCGGAATATTGATCGTGGTCGCACCACATTTGATCGCAATTTCGACCACACGGCACAGATAATCATCCTCGGTGCGGGTGGCGTCCATAGGTGACCACTGCACATTGTCGCAGAGGTTGCGGGCGTGTGTCACAGTTTGCTCAATCCGCTCGGCCATCTGGTCCATATCGAGATTGGGGATCGCACGGTGCAGCGGCGAGGTGCCGATAAACGTGTGAATCCGCGGTTGTGCTGCGTGTTTGACCGCTTCCCAGCAGCGGTCGATGTCACCGAACTGCGCGCGGGCCAGACCGCAGATCACACTGTTTTTCGCCAGCTTTGCGATCTCGGTCACGGCGGCAAAGTCGCCCTCAGAGGCAATCGGGAAACCCGCCTCGATGATGTCGACACCCATTTCGTCCAGCAGCCCGGCAATCTCGAGCTTTTCGGCATGGGTCATCGTGGCACCCGGGCTCTGTTCGCCATCGCGCAACGTGGTGTCAAAGATGAGGACGCGGTCCTGTTCTGCTTTATCAGTCATATCGGAATTCTTTCATTGTCTGCTGTGTGTCCTGGCGCGCGGGCGATCCCTCTGAGCGGGCGCGCCGACAGGCACGCTCAGAGGCGCGTTAGCAGCAGCAGGGCTGCGGCGGCGGGCAGAATGCGCGCGGAGAACTTTTGATCAGCAGCATGTCTCATGCCCGCTTTATACCGCAGGTTCCGTAAATGGAAAGGGGCTTTTCGCGACCACTGCGCGCACCTACTTGAACCGGCCGAGCGCGCGGCTAGGTGGCCCGTAATGAGACGAATTCTGATAATTGGTGCCTCCGGCGGGATCGGGTCCGCTATGACGTCAGCACTGCGCGGGCGGGGGGATGAGGTGGTAACGCTGTCGCGGTCCGCGGATGGTTTTGACATCACGGATGAGGCCTCTGTCGCCGCGCATCTTGGTACACTGCAAGGGCCCTTTGATCTGGTATTTGTCGCGACAGGTGCGCTGGAGATCGACGGTGCGGTGCCTGAAAAAAGCGTGAAATCAGTCACATCACGGGCGATGGTGGATCAGTTTGTACTGAACGCGCTGGGCCCCGCGCTGGTGCTGCGCCATGTCGCTGATCTGCTGCCGCGGGACCGGGTGGCGATGGTCGCCGTTCTGTCCGCGCGGGTCGGCTCGGTCGGGGATAACCGGATGGGGGGCTGGATCAGTTACCGCAGCGCCAAGGCCGCGGTGAACCAGATCGTACATACGACAGCGATTGAACTCGCGCGCAGTCACAAGTACAGCATCTGCGTGGCACTGCACCCGGGCACGGTGGCGACGCCGTTCACTGAAAAATACCTGGGCCGTCATCCGGCGGTGCCTGCGTCCGAGGCCGCTGAAAACCTGATCCGCGTGATGGAGGGCCTGACGCCTGAACAGACGGGTGGGTTCTATGACTGGGCGGGCAAAGAGGTGCCCTGGTGAGCCGCCTGATTCTTGTGCTGGGGGACCAGCTGTCTGAGGGTCTGAGCGCGCTGCGGGAGGCCGACCGGGACGTGGATACGGTTGTGATGGCAGAGGTGGTGGATGAGGCGTCCTACGTCCGGCATCACCCTAAGAAAATCGCGCTGATTTTTGCCGCGATGCGCAAGTTTGCGGCCGGGCTGCGGGAGCAGGGTTGGGATGTGGCCTATGCGGAGCTGGACGACACCGACAACGCCGGCTCCATCGTGGGTGAGCTGCTGCGGCGCGCAGAACAGACGGGTGCTGATGAGGTTCTGGCCACCGAGCCCGGCGAATGGCGGCTGATCCACGCGCTGAAACATGCGCCGCTGAAGATACGCATTCTGCAGGACGACAGATTTATCGCGTCACATCAGGAGTTTGAGCGCTGGGCCGAAGGGCGAAAACAGCTGCGGATGGAGTATTTCTACCGCGATATGCGGCGTAAAACCGGGCTGTTGATGGAGGGGGACAAACCCGCGGGAGACAAGTGGAATTATGACCACGACAACCGCAAACCAGCCCCCGATGAGGTGGCTTTCGGCGGGCCGATGCAGTTCACACCTGATCCAGAAACAGAGGCTGTTCTTGCTCTGGTTGAGGCGCGTTTTGGCAATCATTTCGGGCAGTTGCGACCGTTCTGGTTTGCAACTACGCGCGCGGAGGCGCGCCGGGCGTTGACCCATTTCATCAAAAATGCGCTGCCAGCGTTTGGTGATTTCCAGGATGCGATGCTGAACGACAACCGGTTTCTGTATCACGCGGTGATCTCGCCCTACCTGAACATCGGCTTGCTGGACCCGCTGGAGGTCTGCGAGGCTGCCGCCGATGCCTGGGCTGCAGGCGATGTGCCGATCAATGCCGCCGAAGGGTTCATCCGCCAGATCATCGGCTGGCGGGAATACGTGCGGGGCATCTATTTCCTGGAAGGACCGGACTATCCGGAGCGCAACGGGCTGGAGCATGACCGGCCTCTGCCCGATCTTTACTGGGGCGGTGAGACGCAGATGAACTGCCTGTCAAAAGCGGTGGCGCAGACCCGGGACGAGGCCTATGCCCATCACATTCAACGCCTTATGGTGACAGGGAATTTCGGGCTTCTGGTGGGGGTGAACCCGACAGAACTGCATGAATGGTACCTGGCCGTCTATGCCGATGCCTTTGAGTGGGTCGAGGCGCCGAACACCTTGGGTATGAGCCAGTTTGCCGATGGCGGGGTGATCGCCTCGAAACCCTATGTGTCGAGCGGGGCCTACATCAACCGGATGTCGGATTACTGTAAAAGCTGTCAGTATTCGGTGAGCAAAAAGACGGGCGACGGGGCCTGCCCGTTTAACCTGTTGTACTGGCATTTTCTGGATCGGCACCGTGACCGGTTTGAAGGTAATCCGCGGATGGGGAACATGTACCGGACCTGGGACCGGATGGATGAAGCGCGGCGCAAAACGGTGCTGGAAGAGGCGGAAGCTTTTCTTGCCAGGCTGGATGCAGGCGAGAAAGTTTAACGCAGCGCGCGGCCGGATCGGTGCCGGTGTGCCCGTTTTCCCGCAAGCCTCTGAAAAGGCTCAGAATGCTGCGTCGGTATAACGTCGGTATTTTGTCGGTACTACGTCGGTGCCCGGGTCGGTATCCCGATGCGGAAATGGCGGCCCGTTAACTTTTGCGGGACGGCGGTACGGCGCTCGGCTGTGCCATCGCCCCACCCGCCGTCCCGCTGGGGGGGAGGCCTGATCAGAGTTTGCGCGCCACGACGAAACGGGCCGGAACGTGGCCGGTGCCGTCAAAGGTTTCGATGATCCGGAAGCCTGCCGCTTCGATCATCGCATCGTGTTCTGCCGCAGGGCGGAAGGCCACCCAGGGCACCCGGCCAAAAAGCCGGAGCACGGGCAGGGCAACACGCAGCAGCGGGAACCAGAGCGGGGCGTCGGCGGCAGGCGCGACAGTCGTCTTGGAGATAAACACGCCACCCGGTTCCAGCAGCGTGTTTACGCGGCGCAGAACAGTTGGCAGATCGGGCAGCAGGTGCAGCAGGTTGAAGGCCAGAACAGCATCGTATTCGCGGTCCAGCAGGCGCGGTTCGGACCAGCCTGCGGTAACAAAGCCGAGGTTGTCCGGTGCCTGCCGGGCGTTCGCTTCGGCAATCATGCCGGGCGAGACATCTGTCGCGGTGTAGCGTTCGACGCCGCCCGCCAGCAGCACAGCGGTTCCGCCGGTGCCGCACCCCAGTTCCAGCACACGGTCCTGCGCGCCGAGATAGCTGCGGGTGCGCCCGAGGGTATACTCATAGGATTTGACGTCGCGGATCGGCTGGCGGGCATATTTGGGGGCAATTCTGTCCCAGAAAGCGGTGCGGGGCATAACAGATCTCCTTGTTCCGGCGCACAATCGCATATGCAATGTGCGAAAGGAATTGCCTGAAATAGCTGAACTGGTATGCATAAATGCATGGAAAAACCTCCCTATTCATTCGACTGGAATCAAACCCGCGCCTTTCTGGCGACCGTGGATGCGGGATCACTTTCCGGAGCCGCCCGCGCCCTCGGCGTGGCGCAACCCACTGTCGGCCGGCAGATTTCGGCTCTTGAAGACGATCTTGGCCTGCTGCTTTTTGAGCGGGGTGGCCGGTCGCTGGCGCTGACACGGGCGGGGCTCGATCTGGTAGAGCATGCCCGCGCGATGGAGGCTGCCGCGAACCGGGTAGCACTGTCGGCGTCGGGTCAGTCGCAGGCGGTTGATGGTCTGGTCCGGATCACGGCGAGTGATATTTTCGCGGCCTATCTGATGCCGCGCGCCCTGAAAAAGCTGGAAGCCGTAGCGCCACAGATTGAGATCGATGTGGTGGCGTCCAATGAAGTGCGCGATCTGATCCGGCGCGAGGCAGATATCGCAGTGCGGCACGTCCGCCCCGAGCAGCCGGACCTGATTGCCAGAAAGGTCCGCACCTCGACGGCACGGTTTTACGCCGCACCCTCCTATCTGGCGCGGCACGGCACCCCGCAATCACTCGAGGCGATGGCACAGCACCGGTTCATCAGTTTCACGGATACCGACCAGATGATCGGCCATATGAAAGTCATCGGCCTGGAACTGAAGCGGGAGAATTTCCGCTATGGATCGGCGAGCGGTATCGTTTCGTGGGAGCTGGTGCGGCAGGGGTTTGGCGTGACCATCATGTCGGAGGATGTGGGCGCAATGACGCCCGAGGTGGTGCCTGTGCTGCCGGAAATGGACCCGGTGACCTTTCCGACCTGGCTGGTCACGCACCGCGAACTGCACACCAGCCGGCGCATCCGCGTGGTTTTTGACGTGCTGGCGGACTTTATGGAGCAGCCGCAGCGGATCTGAGGAAACACGCCGGGCCGGGCCCGGAAACCCGTGTCAGCCGCCTTCGTTTAACGCACCGTTTTCCCATGTGCCGGAGGCTTCCTCGCCGGTGGCATAGCGCATGGTCCCGGTGCCCTGGCGTTTGCCCGCGCGGAATGTGCCTTCGTAGATGTCACCGTTCTCATAGGTCGCGATGCCCTGGCCCTCGATTTCACCGTCGGACCATTCGCCCTCATAGGTGAAGCCACCGGTCATGGTGATTTTGCCCATTCCATGCCGCTGCCCGTTCTGAAAGCCACCGGTATAGACGGTTCCGTCAGGGTAGGTCGCAGTGCCTGTGCCGTGCCGCTGGCCATCGAGCCATTCGCCGTCATAGCGGTACCCGTCGGCGTAGGTCATGACGCCCTGTCCGTGGTTGCGTGCGTCGCGGAAGTTGCCCTCGTAGACCACACCATTGGTGTAGGTTGCCTTGCCGAAGCCTTCGATCACGCCGGCTTTCCATTGCCCGGCATAGGTTGAGCCATCCGGATAGGTGATCGTTCCTTCGCCGTCTGCCAGGCCGTCAGCGAAAATGCCCGCATAAACGGAGCCATCAGGATAAGTGACCCGGCCTTCGCCTTCGATTTTGCCAGCAACCCAGGAGCCGGTGTAGGTATATCCATCCTGCGCGGTGAAGGTGCCCTGGCCGTTGCGCAGATCGCCCTCAAATTCCCCCTCGTAAACGTCGCCGTTGGCATAGATCACTTTGCCCACGCCTTCGCGGCGGCCCGATACCAGCTGTCCCTCATAGACGTCGCCATTGGCCTGGGTCAGTCGTCCGGAACCGTCAATCTGACCGTCGCGCCACAAGCCCACATAGACCAGACCGTCGGGCATGGTCAGGGTGCCCTGACCCTCGCGCTTGCCATCCGCGATCTGGCCTTCATAGACTGCACCATCGGGATAGGTGATTTTGCCGCTGCCCTGTTTGACGCCATCAATCCAGTCACCGGCGTATTCATAGCCACCCGGGCTCTGCATCGCGCCCTTGCCATGGTGCTGCGCGTCCCGGAAGCCGCCCTCGTAGCGGACGCCGTTGGCATAAAGCGCCACGCCCTCGCCGGTGATCGCCCCCGCGGCCCACTGACCTTCATAGGTGCCGCCGTCGGCAAAGGTGATGCGGCCGAAACCTTCGGGTTTGCCCTTTGCAAATGTGCCCTCATAGACCGATCCGTTGGGAAAACGGGCGACACCCTCGCCTTTGATTTCACCGTCGATCCACTGGCCTGTGTATTCGTATCCGTTGGGCAGTTTGTAAGTGCCGGTGCCGTGCTGGACGCCGCCGCGGAACGTGCCTTCGTAGACACCGCCATCGTCGTATTGCTTGGTCTGCACCTCGCCTTCCTGCGCGAAAAGCGGCAGTGGCAGTAATGCAAGGCAAAGGCTCAGTCTGCGCAGTGTCATGGCTCACCTCGGTGCGTTGTTTTCCGGCGGGGTTGCACCCCCGCGCGTCCCGGCCCCGAACCTAATCGCTGGGCCGGGTCGTCGCAACGCCCTTTTGCCGCATCGGCGGTGCCGGGGCTTTTCACCGCAGCCTGATCTGCTACATGACGCACAAAGAGGCAGAAGGGCCGGTCGGTATGGCAGATCGTTTTCGCATCACACTGGGTCAGCTGAACCCGACCGTGGGGGACATCGCGGGCAATGCGGCGCTGGCGCGGGACGCCTGGGCGCAGGGCAAAGCAGCGGGTGCTGATCTGGTCGCGCTGCCGGAAATGTTTCTGGCCGGTTACAACGCGCAGGACCTGGTGATGCGCCGCGCCTTTCAGCTGGACATCACCACCCATCTGGAGGCGCTGGCGGCTGATTGCGCGGAGGGGCCCGCGCTGGGTATCGGCGCGCCCTATGTCGAGGGTACGAAGCTTTATAACGCCTGGCATATCCTCAAGGGCGGGCGCATTGCCTCGACCGTTCTGAAACACCACCTGCCCAATGAAACCGTGTTCGACGAGGTCCGTATTTTCGATGCCGGGCCGCTGGGTGGGCCCTATTCAGTGGGCAACTCGCGCGTGGGCAGCCCGATCTGTGAAGACGCCTGGCATGAGGATGTGGCCGAGACCCTGGCCGAGACGGGCGCCGAATTCCTGCTGGTGCCGAACGGATCGCCCTATTACCGGGGCAAATTCGACACCCGCCTGAACCATATGGTGGCGCGCGTGGTCGAAACCGAGCTGCCGCTCATTTACCTCAACATGGTGGGCGGCCAGGATGATCAGGTATTTGACGGGGGCAGTTTCGGGCTGAACCCCGGCGGGCAGCTGGCCTTTAAGATGCCGGTTTTTGACACAGAGATTGCCCATGTGGACCTGGAGCGCACCCCGGAGGGTTGGCGCATTCTGGAGAGCGAAAAGGCCCCGCACCCCGACGCCTGGGAGCAGGATTACCGTGTGATGGTGCAGAGCCTGCGGGACTACATGCGCAAAACCGGGTTCAGCAAGGTGTTGCTGGGCCTGTCGGGCGGGATTGACTCTGCGCTGGTGGCGGTGATTGCGGCGGATGCGCTGGGGCCCGAAAATGTGCGCTGTGTCATGCTGCCGTCCGAATACACCAGCCAGGGGTCGCTGGATGATGCCAAAGCGCTCGCGACGGCCCTCGGCTGCCACTATGATTACGTGCCGATTTCTGAAGGGCGTGAAGCCATCACCAACACGCTGGCCCCGCTGTTTGAGGGGCGCGACGCGGACCTGACCGAGGAAAATATCCAGTCGCGCCTGCGGGGGCTGCTGCTGATGGCGATGTCTAATAAGTTCGGTGAAATGCTGCTGACCACGGGTAACAAATCCGAGGTCGCCGTGGGCTATGCGACGATCTATGGCGACATGGCGGGCGGCTATAACCCGATCAAGGACCTGTATAAAACACGCGTCTTTGAAACCTGCCGCTGGCGCAACGCGAACCACCGGGACTGGATGATGGGGCCTGCGGGGGCTGTGATTCCTCAACAGATCATCGACAAGCCCCCTTCGGCAGAACTGCGCGAGGATCAGAAGGACAGCGACAGCCTGCCGGATTATCCTGACCTTGATGCCATGCTGGAAATCCTGGTCGACCGGGCAGGATCCATTGAAGACTGTGTTGCCGCAGGCTTTGAGCGTGATGTGGCGAAAAAGGTCGAGCATCTGATCTATATCTCTGAATACAAAAGGTTTCAGTCCGCGCCGGGCGCGCGGCTGACCAAGGGCGCGTTCTGGCTGGACCGGCGGTATCCGATTGCCAACCGCTGGCGCGATCCTTCCTGAACAGCGCGGGCAGGCGCCGGGCACGGATTTGTGAGTTGGCGCGGGGGCGGTGACGCACCAGGTTATGCGCAGACACCCACCGGAGGCGCATATGATCCGACACCTGATGACCACCGCAGCCCTGATCCTGGCGGCTGGCACCGCACATGCCTGCGGGCCTGATACCGACTGCATGATCGGCGACCGTCATTACCGTATCGCCATGCCCGAGGGGCATGACGGTACCAGCCCGGTGCCTGCCATCGTCTTTTCGCACGGTTATCGCGGATCGGCCGCCGGTGTGATGCGCAACGGATCGCTGCGCCGGATGGTATCCGGCCTTGGGGCCGCACTGATTGCGGTGAAATCCGGCGATCAGGACTGGGTCATCCCGAATGCGCCGCGCCATATGGACAGCGATGGCGCAGAGGAATTCGCCTATTTCGGCGCCGTTCTGGATGACGCGGCCACGCGGTTTGCCATTGATGCGGACCGGGTTGTCGCCACCGGGTTCAGCGCGGGCGGCATGATGACCTGGAACCTGGCCTGTTCCATGAGCGACCGGTTTGCGGGGTTCGTGCCGATCTCCGGCACCTTCTGGCTGGAGCCGCCGGAAACCTGCAGCGCGCCGGTGGCGAGCATCATTCATATCCATGGCGATGCGGATAAGACCGTGCCGCTGATGGGCCGGAAAATTCTGCAGACCAAGCAGGGCGAAGTGGCCGAGGCGCTGGAGATGTACCGCGGGTTTGGC
The DNA here is from genome assembly GCF_042055075.2 of Roseobacter phycocola. Classification (GTDB taxonomy): domain Bacteria; phylum Pseudomonadota; class Alphaproteobacteria; order Rhodobacterales; family Rhodobacteraceae; genus Roseobacter. The sequence goes on from NZ_CP194010.1 coordinate 3,899,640, forward strand.
GGGTTTGAGCCGGTGTCGGAGGATGAACGCTATGGCGGGCTGGTCTGTGACGGGGATGCCAATGATGCGGGTGACGTGATGAAATTCTGCCTTTTCGAGGGCGGCCATTCATTCCGCACGGAGTATGTCCGTTTTGGCTGGGAGCAGCTGGAAGAAGCCGGACGGCTCTGAGCGGCTGGACGGCAGCCCTGGGAGCAAACGCGCGCCGCCCCGGCCATTGAGACCGGGGCGGCGCGGCCCGACAGTGGACTGCCGGGCGGGACAGGTGCCCGAACGGCGCACCCCGGGGGGCACGCCGCGAGGGATCAGAGCATCAGCTGGTAGCTGTGCGGCACATAGCGGAAACCGTCGTCGCGGGTTTCCACATAGCCTACGCCCGGCCAGGGCATGTGATAGCCCACAAAGGCGATCTTGTCGGCGGCCAGCATGCCCAGCAGACGGCGACGCGTGGCGGCTGCGGCGGCCTTGTCCATATCGAACTTGACCTCCCAGTCGGGATAGCCCAGCGACCAGACATAGTGGTTCGCGAAATCGGCCCCGAGGAACAGCTGTGTGCCACCGTCCTCGACCATGAAGTTCATATGCCCGGGTGTGTGACCGAAAGCTGCGACCGAGGTCAGACCCGCGCCCACGGATGCACCGTCCTCGATAAAGGAGAACTGTTCGGCAAAGGGCTGGATCTTGGCTTTGAAGTTGTCGTTGTCCTGTTTGGCCCAGGCGTCATATTCCGCGCGGCCCGTCACGTAGCGCGCGTTCGGGTAGGTCAGGCTGCTGTCTTCGAGCGTCATGCCGCCGATGTGGTCGCCGTGCATGTGGGTTATGACCACCACATCGACCTGATCCGCGGTATATCCGGCCGCTTCGAGCGCGGCAGTGGTGCCGGCACCCGAAAGACCGGTGTCAAAGAGTACCAGTTCCGATCCGTTGTTCACGACCGTCGGGGTGAAGAAAAACTGAGCAGCGTCAACCGGCAGGTTGTTTTCAGCGGAAACCGCGTTGAACGTGTCGGCATCGACGTTCATGCCAAAGATGTTCTGGGGCCCTTCGACGGCGCGGGACCCGGCCAGCAGTGTCGTTACATCAAACGAGCCAACTTTCAGGCGCTGGAATGGAGCCATGCTGGCGCCCATGATCGGGGCGGCGGCGCGCGCGGCCCCGGCGGTGGCAGCGGCCAGCGGCAGGGCGGCGGCGCCTGCCAGCGCTGCGCGCCGTGAAAATTTCGGTGACTGGGTCATGAAGACTCTCCCTGTTTTGCATTCACACGCCAAAGTAGCGCGCTGATGCGGCCGGACCAGTTCACCATTGGTGCCACCGCATCACAATTGCGCGCGCGGGTGGTTGCCGGCACCGGCGCATGCGCTGGACAAACCGGCCCCCCTGTGACAACACCGCGCCAACAGGAGACCACCATGACAACTACCCGTTTTGCCCCTTCGCCCACCGGCTATATCCACATCGGCAACCTGCGCACGGCCCTGATGAACTACCTTATTGCGCGCAAGGCGGGCGGCACGTTTATCCTTCGGATTGACGATACCGATCCGGAGCGCTCGAAAGAGGAATACGTCGACGGGATCAAACGCGATCTGGAATGGCTTGGCCTGCACTGGGACCGTACAGAGCGCCAGTCGGAACGGCTGGACCGCTACCATGCGGCTGCGGATCAGCTGCGCGGTATGGGCCGTTTTTACGAGGCGTTTGAGACACCGACCGAGCTGGACCTCAAGCGCAAGAAGCAGCTGAACATGGGAAAACCACCGGTCTATGACCGGGCGGCCCTGGCGCTGTCTGATGCGGAGAAAGACGCGCTGCGCGCAGAACGTGGCGACGGTGTCTGGCGGTTCAAACTGGATCAGGAACGTATCGAATGGAACGACGGTATCCTGGGCGACATCTCGATTGATGCCGCATCTGTGTCTGATCCTGTCCTGATCCGCGGCGACGGTCAGATCCTTTATACGCTGGCCAGCGTTGTGGATGACACGGAAATGGGTGTGACGAATGTGGTGCGCGGCTCGGATCACGTGACCAATACCGCGACCCAAATCCAGATCATTGAGGCCCTCGGTGGGTCGGTGCCGGCCTTTGCGCACCACTCGCTGCTGACGGGGCCGCAGGGCGAGGCGCTGAGCAAACGGCTGGGCACGCTGGCACTGCGCGATCTGCGCGACCAGGGGGTGCAGCCTGCGGCCCTGCTGAGCCTGATGGCGCGGCTGGGTTCCAGTGACCCGGTCGAGCTGCAGACCGAAATGTCCGGTCTGATCGATGGCTTTGACATTGGGCGCTTTGGCTCTGCGCCGACGAAATTCGACGTGAACGACCTCTTCCCGCTGACCGCGCGGTATCTGGGCGGCCTGCCGCTGGCAGATGTGGCCGGTGCGGTGCGTGACGCAGGCGTGCCCGATGACATGGCGGAGCAGTTCTGGGCCGTGACGCGCGAAAACATTACCACGCTCAGTGATCTGGCGGACTGGTGGGGCATGATGCGCGACGGCGCGGCCCCGGTGATCGATGCCGAAGATGCGGATTTCGTGACAGAGGCGATGGCGCTGCTGCCCGAGGGGCCGTTTGACGGTGACACCTGGGGGGCCTGGACATCTGCCGTGAAAGAGGCCACCGGCCGTAAAGGGCGCGGGCTCTTCATGCCGCTGCGCAAGGCGCTGACCGGTCAGGCGCATGGTCCTGACATGTCCACGCTGATGCCGTTGCTGCAGGTTGTCAAAGCACGGGGTTGACCCGGAGGTGCCGCTGCGCTGAGGCTGCGGCATGGCGGATACACAGGCAAAATTTCTGACCGGCAACCTTTTCGGGCATGTGACGGTGATGTCGCTGACAGCCTCGCTGGGGCTGCTAGCCATTTTCGCGGTCGATTTCATCGACATGGTTTTCATCGCCATGCTGGGCAAGGCGGAGCTGGCGGCGGCGGTGGGTTATGCGGCCACGATCCTCTTTTTCACCACCTCCTTTGGTATCGGTCTGTCGATTGCCGCAGGCGCTCTGGTGGCGCGGGCGCTGGGGCAGGGGGATGCAGCCCTGGCCGAGCAGCGGCGCACCAACACGCTGGTGGCGGGCACCGCACTGAGCGTACTGTTTGCGGTGCCGATCTGGCTGCGGCTGGAGTCTCTGGTGAACCTGCTGGGGGCAGAGGGCGAGATTGCGGACCTGGCGGTGGGTTATCTGCAGATCATTGTGCCCAGCCTGCCACTGCTGGTCATCGGGATCATGGCGGGCACAATCCTGCGGGCGCATGGGGATGCGCGCCGCTCGATGATGGCAACGATCTGGGGCGGCGTCGCAAATGCGGTGCTGGACCCCATCCTGATTTTCGGTTTCGGGCTTGATCTGACCGGTGCGGCGCTGGCCTCTGTCGCATCCCGCGTGGTCATGGCATGGGCAGCGATGGTGCCGGTGATGCGCCATTATGGCGGGATCGGCGTGCCGCGTCCGGGCCCGCTGCTGCGCGATATGGTGCCTTTTGCAGCCATCGGTGTGCCGGCCATTCTTACCCAGCTGGCAACACCCGTGGGGCAGGCGATCGTGACCCGCGCCATGGCTGTTTACAGCGAGGCAGCGGTTGCGGGTATGGCGATCACGGGGCGGCTCAGCATGCTGGCCTTTGCAGTGATCTTTGCATTGTCAGGGGCCGTTGGGCCGATCCTGGGCCAGAATTTTGGCGCAAGGGATTTTGAGCGTGTGCGGGCCGGGTTCCGCGCGGCGGTTCAGTTCACGGCCATCGTGGTTGTAGGAGTATCCGCGCTGCTTTTCATGCTGCGCGCGCCGATTGCCGACCTCTTTTCAGCCACGGGCATCACGCGCGACCTTGTCTATCTGTTCTGCGGGCCGCTGTCGCTGCTGTTCTTTTTCAACGGCGTTCTGTTTGTCGCCAACGCAGGCTTTAACAACCTCGGTCACCCCTTCTGGTCGACCTTCCTGAACTGGGGGCGCAATACGGTGGGGATGGTGCCACTGGTGTGGCTGGGATCGGCCAGCATGGGCGCTGCGGGTGTGCTGATCGGCCAGGCGCTGGCGGGTGTGATCTTTGGCGTGCTGGCCTGGGTCATGGCGGCACGGCTGATGCGTGTGGATCAGGCCGACGTTGCGGCTGCCAGCAGACAGCGGTCAGAATTCGGAAGACAGGGTCGTCTCATGTCGCTGCTTCACCTGCGCCGATAGCGCGCCGAGGTGATCGTCCACCAGCGCTGTCTGCCGGTCTGTCAGAACCTGCGCACGCGGATAGACGGGCGAGGCGCGGTCATTCACAATGGGTGTGTGCCAGTTGTCTGTAGTGGCAAAGAAACGGGCCACGCCCTCTTCGCCGTAAACTTCGTCGAACCCCTGTACGACCACATCCAGATAGCTGAGCAAAATCATGTGGTTGTCGCTCTGCAGTATGTTTTCTTTCTCAACTGCATAGACCGCGATTTCCGGATCGGCATGGTGCTCATGGTCAATGCTGTGACCGCCGCCCAGGCGGTTATAGCCGGCCTCGCGGGCGTCGAGTGCCGCCCAGTCCGAACCGGGGACCGCAGCGATCAGCCCGTCGATGCTGTGACCCGGTGCGGGCACCCCTGTGAGCAGCACAACACCGAATCGCGGCGTGGCCACCCAGGCCCGGCGCCAGCCGTTCAGCCGCGCGGGAACCGCATTGGGGTAGCTGTGTGTTTTCGTGTTCACGAGGCTGCCGTAGCCAAAGAAATAGGGGTCGCTCATTGGTCTCTCTCTTCCCGGGTCGGGCGCACTGAACCATTTAGAAGTCGTGATCACAAGAGCGCTTGACCGCAGCGTATACACCGGCATACGTTGGCGACATCTGCATGGGAGAACCGGGTCCGACCCGGTGCCGAAGGAGCAACCGCCCCGGAAACTCTCAGGCCAAAGGGACCGTGTGGATACAAAACTCTGGAGAGTGGTGCGCCAGGCACCCGCCGAAGGGATAACGATCTCAGGCCGTGTGACAGAGGGGGCATTCAGCGCACAGCAGCGGGCTGTGCCGGGAATGCCGGTGTGTTTCAAAAACCTGACCGGCCGGAAACGGGGAGACGCCTGATGGGCGAACTGGCCAGAACACCGCTCCATGCGCTGCATGTCGAACTTGGCGCAAAGATGGTGCCTTTTGCCGGATATGAGATGCCGGTGCAGTATCCGATGGGCGTGATGGGTGAGCATCAGCATACCCGGACGCAGGCGGGGCTTTTTGATGTGAGCCACATGGGGCAGGTCATTCTGTCCGGGCCGTCCTGGGAGGCGGTGGCACTTGCCTTTGAGACGCTGGTGCCGATGGATGTGCTGAGTCTGGGTGACGGTCGCCAGCGGTATGGATTTTTCACCAATGACGCAGGTGGCATCCGCGATGATCTGATGTTCGCGCGGCGTGGCGACGACCTCTATGTGGTGGTCAACGCCGCCTGCAAGGATGCCGACATTGCCCATATGCGGGAGAGCCTCGGCGGGGACATCACGCTGGAAGTGCTGGAGGACCGGGCGCTGGTGGCGCTGCAGGGGCCGGGGGCCGGTGCTGTGATGGCGGGCCTTGATGCGCCAGCTTCAGACATGCGGTTCATGGATGTGGCGGATCTGTTGCTGGGCGGACTTTCCGTCTGGGCCTCGCGGTCAGGTTACACCGGCGAGGACGGGTTCGAGATTTCAGTTGCGGCCGGTGAGGCAGAGGCGCTGGTGCGGCTGTTGCTGGATCAGGAAGGCGTGATGCCGATCGGGCTGGGTGCCCGGGACAGTCTGCGTCTGGAGGCGGGCCTGTGTCTTTATGGCAATGACATTGACAGCCAGACGGACCCGGTTTCAGCGGGGCTGCGCTGGGCCATCCAGAAAGCACGCCGCGCAGGTGGTGCGCGCGCCGGTGGCTTTCCCGGCGCCAATATGGTGCTGGCGCGGCTGGGCGCGGGCACGGACATGTCCCGCGTCGGACTGCGCCCCGAGGGCCGGGCGCCTATGCGTGACGGCGTAGAGATATTTGATGCGGCAGAGGGCGGACAGGTTGTTGGCCGGATCACGTCGGGGGGGTTCGGCCCGACCGTGGGTGGCCCTGTTGCGATGGGGTATGTCCGCAGCGATCTTGCGGCCCCAGGCACCGGTCTCTGGGGAGAGGTGCGGGGCAAACGGCTGCCCGTTCAGACCGCTGATCTGCCTTTTGTGGCGGCAAATTTCAAAAGATAACCGACAGGAGAAGACGATATGAAATTCACAGAAGAGCACGAGTGGCTGCGCGCAGAAGGTGATGAGATGGTGGTGGGGATCACGATCCACGCGGCTGAACAGCTGGGCGACGTTGTGTTTGTGGAGCTGCCCGAGGAAGGCACCACCGTGAGCAAGGACGACGAGGTTGTGGTGATCGAATCCGTCAAGGCGGCGAGTGATATTCTGGCACCGGTGGACGGCGAGATCACCGAAGTGAACGAGGCGCTGACGGACAACCCGGGCAAGGTGAACGAGGATCCGCAGGGCGAGGCCTGGTTTTTCAAAATGAAAGTAAGCGACCCGTCGCAGATGGACGATTTCATGGATGAGGCGGCCTACAAAAAATTCATCGAATAGGCTGTTTCGCCCGTCGTGGAGCCTCCGGCGGGGATATTTCAGGCCAGAAGAAACGGACGTGCGCGAGAGGATTGTGAGCCATGGTGTATAAGCCGACAGAATACCTTCCCTATGATTTTGCCAACCGGCGCCATATCGGGCCGTCGCCTGATGAGATGGCCGGCATGCTGGAGACTGTGGGTGCTGACAGTCTGGAGGCGCTGATTGATGACACTGTGCCGGCCGCGATCCGTCAGAAGGAACCGCTGGATTTTGGCAAGCCCAAGTCAGAGCGTGAAGTGCTGGAGCATATGCGGCGCACTGCGGGCAAAAACCGGGTGCTGACATCGCTGATCGGTCAGGGGTATCACGGCACGGTCACGCCGCCGGCGATCCAGCGCAACATTCTGGAGAACCCCGCCTGGTACACCGCCTATACGCCTTATCAGCCCGAGATCAGTCAGGGTCGTCTTGAGGCGCTGCTGAATTTCCAGACGATGATAACCGATCTGACCGGGCTGGATATTGCCAATGCCTCCTTGCTGGATGAGGCCACGGCCTGTGCCGAGGCAATGACCATGGCAATGCGCACGGCGAAATCGAAGGCAAAGGCGTTTTTCGTCGACCGTGACTGCCATCCGCAGAACATTGCCGTGATGAAGACGCGGGCGGCCCCGCTGGGCATTGAGGTGATTGTTGGTAACCCGGCCAAAATGGATGCGTCTGAGGTGTTCGGCGCGATCTTCCAGTACCCTGGCACCTATGGGCATGTGCATGATTTCACTGACCTTATGGCAGCCCTTCACGAACATAAGGCGATCGGGATTGTGTCGGCCGACCCGCTGGCGCTCACGCTGCTGAAAGAGCCCGGCGCAATGGGTGCTGATATCGCGGTAGGGTCGACCCAGCGGTTTGGCGTGCCGGAGGGTTATGGCGGGCCGCATGCCGCCTATATGGCGTGCCGGGATGCGATCAAACGGGCGATGCCGGGCCGCATTGTGGGGGTGTCGGTGGACAGCCACGGGCACCGGGCGTACCGCCTGTCGCTGCAGACGCGCGAGCAGCACATCCGCCGCGAAAAGGCCACTTCGAACGTCTGTACGGCGCAGGCGCTGCTGGCGGTGATGGCGTCGATGTACGCGGTGTTCCACGGACCCGACGGGCTGAAGGCCATCGCGCAGCGCATTCATCGCAAGACGGTGCGGCTGGCGCGGGGGTTGGAGGAGGCCGGGTTCCGGGTCGATCCGCAGGCATTTTTCGACACGATCACGGTGGATGTCGGACCGCTGCAGGCAGCAGTCATGAAATCCGCAGTGGATGAGAGGATCAATCTGCGGCGTGTGGGCGAAACCCGCGTAGGCATCAGCATGCACGAGCGGTGCCGTCCGGACACAATTGAGGCGGTCTGGCGCGCGTTCGGGATCGTGAAAAAGGACTGTGAGTTCCGGCCCGATTATCGTTTCCCCGAAGAGATGCTGCGCACGTCGGATTACCTGACCCATCCGATTTTCCATATGAACCGCGCTGAGACCGAGATGATGCGTTATATGCGACGGCTAGCGGACAGGGATCTGGCGCTCGACCGGGCGATGATCCCGCTGGGGTCCTGCACGATGAAGCTGAACTCAGCGGCTGAAATGATGCCTGTCAGCTGGCGCGAGTTTTCGCTGCTGCACCCTTTTGCACCGGCGGATCAGGCCGAGGGCTATGCGGAGCTGATCGCGGATCTGAGCGCCAAGCTCTGTGATATCACCGGATACGACGCGATTTCCATGCAGCCCAATTCGGGGGCGCAGGGCGAATACGCCGGGCTGCTGACCATTGCCGCGTATCACCGCAGCAACGGGCAGGGACACCGTAACATCTGCCTTATTCCGATGAGCGCGCATGGCACCAATCCTGCCTCCGCGCAGATGGTGGGCTGGAAAGTGGTGCCGGTGAAATCTGCGGAAAACGGCGATATTGATCTGGAGGATTTCCGCGAAAAGGCAGAAATGCACAGCGAAAACCTTGCAGGGTGTATGATCACCTATCCGTCCACCCACGGCGTTTTCGAAGAGACGGTCACGGATGTCACGCGGATCACCCATGAGCACGGCGGTCAGGTCTATATCGACGGGGCCAATATGAACGCGATGGTGGGGTTGTCCCGGCCTGGAGATCTGGGCGGTGATGTGAGCCACCTGAACCTGCACAAGACCTTCTGTATTCCGCATGGCGGTGGCGGGCCCGGCATGGGTCCGATCGGGGTGAAGGAACATCTGGTGCCGCATCTGCCGGGACATGATGAGACGGGTGGCACAGAAGGACCGGTGTCGGCCGCACCCTATGGATCGCCCTCACTGTTGCCCATCAGCTGGGCCTATTGCCTGATGATGGGGGGCGAGGGACTGACACAGGCCACACGGGTGGCCATTCTGAACGCCAACTACATTGCAAAGCGCCTCGAAGGGGCGTTTGATGTGCTCTACAAGGGCCCCACCGGTCGTGTGGCCCATGAATGCATCATCGATGTGCGGCCTTTTGAGCAGAGCGCGGGCGTGACGGTGGAAGATATCGCCAAGCGCCTGATCGACTGCGGGTTTCATGCGCCGACGATGAGCTGGCCTGTTGCCGGCACGCTGATGGTGGAGCCGACAGAAAGTGAGACGCGTGCAGAACTGGACCGGTTCTGCGATGCGATGCTTGCGATCCGTGCCGAGATTGCCGAGATCGAGGCAGGCCGGATAGATGCAGTCAACAATCCGCTCAGGAACGCGCCGCATACCGTTGAGGACCTCGTGAGCGACTGGGATCGCCCCTATTCGCGTGATCAGGGGTGTTTCCCGCCGGGTGCTTTCCGTGTGGACAAATACTGGCCGCCTGTGAACCGTGTGGACAACGTCTATGGCGACAGGCACCTGGTGTGCACATGCCCGCCAATGGAGGAATACGCGGAAGCTGCGGAATAGGGGGCGCTGCCCCCGACCCTACGGGTCTCCCCCGGGATATTTCCGCCAGAAGAAACGGGGCGCGCCTTTTACACGCAACCCCGTCAGAAAAGCGGCGCTTCTCCTGGCACGGTCATCGGCGTCCCCGCCTGTACCGCCCTTTCAGGGTAGGGGTTTGTGGTTAATGAAGTGTTTCTTCTGGCGTCAAATATCCCCGCCGGAGGCACTAAGACTTACTCTCTGGCGCGCAGAACCTGTGCCGGTCGTGCCCGCAAAGGCCCATAGGCAAAGGCCATGCCCGCAACCAGAGTGGACAGAATGCCACCGGCGACGATCATCAGGGCCGAGGACCAGATGACCGAATAGTCCGTATCGAGGATAAAGTGGCTGACAGCCCAGCCACCTGCAATTCCTGCGGCGAGTGCCACCAGGCCGGCGGCCAGGCCCAGGATTGTGGAACGCAGTGCGAAGCTGCTCAGAATGCGGCGCCGGTCTGCGCCCAGGGTACGCAGGACGGCGGCCTCGAAGATACGCGCCCGGGTGCCCGCAGCGGCCGCGCCGATCAGCACCAGAAAACCTGTCAGCAGGGTGGCTGCTGCACCATAAGACGTGGCCGCTGCGAGACCGGACAGAACATCCGCCACGCGGTCGATGGCGTCACGTACGCGGATCGCGGTGATGTTGGGGTAGGCGGAGGCAAGGTCTCTGAGAATTCGGGCTTCGGCCTCTTCCTCGGCGTAAACGGTCGAGATGAAGCTGTGCGGTGCGCCGGCCAGCGCAGATGGGTTCATGGCCAGGATAAAACCGATGCCGGCGGTCGAGAAATCCACCTCGCGGAAGCTGGCAATTGTGCCGGTTATGTCGCGCCCCAGAATATTCACCGTCAGCGTATCGCCGATGTTCAGCCCCATCTCGGCAGCTTCCTCGGCGGCAAAACTGATCAGGGGTGGACCGGTGTAGTCCGCGTCCCACCAGGTGCCTGCCGTCAGGCTTGTGCCCTCTGGCTTGGGGCCTGAGTAGGTCACGCCACGGTCGCCCTGCAGCACCCAGTGATCGCCTGCAACTTCGGAAGCGGGCCGGTCGTTGATCTTTGTGATGATCCCGCGCAGCATCGGTGCGGATTGCACGCGCGCCACGGCCGGGTCGTCCGCCAGGCGCTGAGTGTAGCCGTTCATCTGGTCCTTCTGGATGTCGACAAAGAAATAGCTGGGTGCGACGTCCGGCAGGTTGCCGGTGATGGCGTTGCGCAGGTTGCCGTCGATTTGTCCGACGGCGGCCAGGACTGACAGGCCCAGGCCCAGTGACAGCACCACCGGGGTTGCACCCTCGCGCGGGCTGCTGATCGCAGCGAGCGCCCAGCGGAGCACGGGGCGGCCGCGGCTGAACCGGCTGCAGCGGCGCGATATAATGCGGATGAGAACCGCGGCACCCACCAGCAGCACCAGTGCGCCGGCGATCCCGCCTGCGGTCCAGAGTGTCAGCCACCAGGTGCCGGAAAAAACCCCCGCGCAGCCAAGCAGTGCTGCCAGCGCAAGAGCGGTGACTGCCAGATAGCGTGGCGCGGGCAACAGTCTGCCCCCGGCCAGAGCGTCACGGAAAAGTGTCGCCGCGCGGACGTCATCTGTCCGGGCGAGAGGCCACAGGGTGAACAGGAATGCCGTCAGCAGCCCATAGACTGCGGCCTCGGCAAGCGGCCCCGGGTAGATGGCAAAGGCGGCAGGGATTGGCAGCCGCGCCTCGATCAGGGGGGCAAGAATGAGCGGAGCCAGCGCCCCAAGTGCTACGCCGATCAGCACACCCAGCAGCGACAGGACACCGATCTGGATGAAATAGGTCATGAAAATCAGACGCCGTTCCGCCCCCAGCGTCCGCAGCGTCGCAATGACTGTCGTTTTGCCCGCAAGATAGGCCCGCACAGCCGAACTGACGCCGACACCACCCACGGCGAGGCCGGACAGCCCGACGAGGATCAGAAAAGCCCCCAGCCTGTCCACGAATTCGGATACGCCCGGCGCGCCATTGCGGGCATCGGTCCAGCGCATTCCGCTGTCTTCGAATTGTGCGCGCGCGTCGGCTTCAAGGGCTTCCAGACTGGCACCTGGCGGCAGGGTCATCCGGTATTTTGTGGAAAAGAGCGTGCCCGGTGTCAGCAGAGCGGAGTTGGCGAGGCTTTCTGTGCGGACAATGGTGCGGGGGCCGAGGGCGAAACCGCCCGCCGCACTGTCGGGTTCGCGTTCAAGCAGCGCGGTGAGTACAAAATCCTGCGTCCCAAGTGCAAAGGTATCACCGGTTTCCAGACCCAGGCGGTCGGCCAGCACCCGCTCCATCACAGCACCGGGCAGATTGTTCTGCAGCCCGATCGCCTGATCAAGGGGGATATCCGGTGACAGTTCCACGCTGCCCACCAGCGGATATGCGTCATCCACCGCCTTGATCTGCGTGAGGCCCCGTTCCTCGCCGACTACGGCCATCGAGCGGAAATCCGCGATTTCGGATACCGCTGTGGCAACTTCTGCCATCCAGGCGCGTTCAGCATCGCTGGCGAAACGGTAGGTGAAATCAAGCTCGGCATCACCCCCCAGCAACGCCGCACCCTCACGTGCGAGGCCCGCTTCGATGCTGGCGCGGACAGTGCCCACAGCAGCGATGGCAGCAACGCCAAGCGCCAGACAGGCCAGCAGGATGCGGAACCCTTTCAGGCCGCCGCGCAGCTCCCGGCGCGCAAATCTGGTTGCCTGCGTAAGGCTCATTCGGCTGCCTGATTCATCTGCGCGATCCGGCCATCCGCGAGACGGATCACCCGGTCGCAGCGTTCGGCAAGATCACGGGCATGGGTCACCAGCACAATGGTCGCGCCATGCCGGTCGCGCAGCCCGAAGAGCATGTCGATGATTGCGGTCCCGTTGGCGCCATCCAGATTGCCCGTCGGTTCATCCGCCAGCAGGATCGCCGGCCGGGGGGCTGCTGCCCGCGCCAGTGCCACGCGCTGCTGCTCGCCGCCGGACATCTGGCCCGGGTAATGGTCAGCCCGGTGGCCGAGGCCCACGTGCTCCAGTTCAGCGGCGGCCTTGTCAAAGGCATCGCGGTCCCCCGCAAGCTCCAGCGGGGTTGCGACATTCTCCAGAGCGGTCATCGTCGGGATCAGGTGAAACGACTGGAAGACCACCCCCATGTGGCTGCGCCTGAACCGCGCCAGGGCGTCTTCGGACATGTTGGTCAGATCGTGACCAAGCGCTTCGACGCTGCCGCCGGTGGCGCGCTCCAGCCCGCCCATGAGCATCAGCAGCGAGGATTTGCCCGAACCCGATGGCCCGACGAGCCCGACGCTCTCGCCCTTTTGAACGGTCAGGGAGATGCCGTGCAGGATATCAACGCGCCCTGCATTGCCATCCAGCGACAAAGCCGCATCTTTAAGAGAGAAAATCGGATCAGCCATTCATTCGCTACCTCTGGGCGGTATACGTGTGGCATATGGAGACTGGATCAAGATGCGCAAGATACTGGTTCTGATTGCAGCGCTCTGCGCGGGCAGTGCGCAGGCCGAAGAGGTCGTGATTGCTGCGCTGGGTGACAGCCTGACACAAGGGTATGGATTGGCTGAGGCGGATGGTTTCGTGCCCCAGCTGCAACGCTGGATCGACGCGCAGGGGGCCGAGGTCCGCCTGATCAACGCGGGCGTTTCGGGCGATACAACAGCGGGTGGTCTGTCCCGCGCGGCCTGGACACTTACGCCGGAAGTGGATGGAATGATCGTGGCCCTTGGGGGCAATGATCTGTTGCGCGGCGTCGATCCGGCGGTCAGCCGCGCCAATCTGGATGGTATCCTGGCGGCGGCGGATGATGCGGGCGTGCCGGTGCTGCTGGTGGGGATGCAGGCCCCGGGGAACTTCGGCCCCGCCTACAAAAAGGCGTTTGACGCGATCTATCCGGACCTGGCCGCCGCGCGCGGTACGCTGTATTTCCCTGCATTTTTCGAAGGTCTGTCCGTGGAGGGCGGTGATCCCGCCTCAGTGCAGCAGTTCATGCAGCCCGACGGTATTCATCCCAACGCCGAAGGGGTGGCGCGTATCGTGGACGCGATGGGGCCCGCCGTGATGGAGCTTTCCGAAAAAGCTAGTGGAGGCGGCGCATAAAAAAACGGGCGCATGCGGCGCCCGTCCTGTCGTGTTCATGCAGAGGCGGTTCAGGCCAGTGCGAGGTTTCCGGCGCTTTCGCGGCCGTCACGGCCTGCTTCGACGTCGAATGTCACTTTCTGGTTGTCCGCCAGACCGGTCAGGCCAGCGCGTTCAACAGCAGAGATATGAACGAATACGTCTTTGCCACCACCATCGGGTGCGATGAAGCCGTAGCCTTTTGTAGAATTAAACCATTTCACGGTGCCAGTAGCCATGTTCCGTGTCTCCCTTAATGTGCCTGCCCGCGGAATGCGGCAGCGTGGCCCGGTAGAATAAGATCGAAGAACTGAGCCGTAGGGAGCAGTGGTCGAAAATTTTTCTCGTCGCGATCCCCATATCTGCGTCTGAGGCAATAAAATCAAGTGAAATTAATGTAACTGCCTCATTCAGAAGGCGCCAGGCGATTTCCCGCGCACCGGGCATTGCCTGAAAAACAGTCATCTTTCAGGCAAGCCGGCCTTAAAATATTTTTACCAGTTGATAAAAAAATGAATCCGTGAGAGCGTTTTCCAAAGACAGCTCAGCAGGGATCGTTTATGCCACAGAACGCTTTCACGCCAGGTATCGTCGCCGGTCGACTTGATGCCGCGGATTATGACACCGGGTTTTCGGATTTGCATCCGTCCCTTGATCCGCACGAGGCGCTGGTCGCCGCGGACCGGTGCTATTTCTGCCATGATGCGCCCTGCATCACGGCCTGCCCGACGGACATCGATATTCCGCTCTTTATCCGCCAGATTGCCACCGGCACGCCGGATGCTGCGGCGAAAACCATTCTCAGCCAGAACATCATGGGCGGCATGTGCGCACGTGTCTGTCCCACGGAACAGCTCTGCGAAGAGGCCTGTGTGCGTGAGGCGGCCGAGGGCAAGCCGGTGCTGATCGGGCAGCTACAGCGATATGCAACCGACCACCTGCAGGGCCAGGGGGTGCATCCTTTCTCCCGTGCTGCGGTCACTGGTAAAACAGTGGCCGTGGTGGGAGCGGGGCCAGCAGGTCTGTCCTGTGCGCACCGGCTGGCGATGCATGGTCATGACGTGGTCGTCTTCGATGCGCGCCCGCGTGCGGGCGGCCTGAATGAATACGGGATCGCAACCTATAAAACGGTGGACGGGTTCGCACAGGCCGAGGTGGACTGGCTGCTGCAGATCGGCGGGATCGAAATCCGCACCGGGCAGGCGCTGGGCAAGGATATAGCGCTTGATCAGCTGCGTGCGGATTATGATGCAGTGTTCCTTGGCATGGGGCTTGGGGGCGTTAACGCGCTGGGTCTGGATGGCGATGGCAAAGACGGCGTGCTGGATGCGGTGGATTTTATCGCGGATCTGCGGCAGGCCTCTGATGTGGCGGACGTTCCGGTGGGCCGGGATGTGGTTGTGATCGGCGGCGGTATGACGGCTGTGGATGCAGCGGTGCAGGCGAAGCTGCTGGGCGCACTGAATGTGACGCTGGTCTATCGTCGTGGCCGCGACCGGATGAACGCCAGCGTTTTTGAACAGGATCTGGCCGCCAGTAAGGGTGTGCGGATCGTCACCCATGCGGTGCCAAAAGCCATCCACGGCAATGGTGCCGTGCGGGAGATCGAATTCGATTACGTCGACGATGCCATGGCGCCCACGGGCGAAACGCTGCGCCTCGCTGCAGACCAGGTGTTCCGCGCGATCGGACAGACCTTGCAGGGGGATGGGCTGCCTGACCTCGATGGTCGCAAGATCGGCGTCGACGCGCAGGGAAGGACGTCGATGGATGGTGTCTGGGCCGGGGGCGATTGCGCCGCCGGTGGCGACGACCTTACCGTGACGGCGGTGGCCGAGGGCCGCGATGCCGCGATGGATATTCATGCAAAACTGATGGCCTGAGCGCCCGGCTGACGGAGGAAGAACATGGCTGATCTGACAAGCGATTTTATCGGGATCAAATCCCCCAACCCGTTCTGGCTGGCATCCGCGCCACCAACGGACAAGGAATACAACGTGCGCCGGGCCTTTGAGGCCGGATGGGGTGGCGTTGTCTGGAAAACACTGGGCTCCGAAGGCCCGCCCGTGGTCAACGTGAACGGCCCGCGCTATGGCGCGGTTTACGGGGCAGACCGGCGGCTGCTGGGGCTCAACAACATCGAACTGATCACCGACCGGGATCTCTATACCAACCTGGAGGAGATCAAACGGGTCAAGGCGGATTACCCGGACCGCGCGATCATCGTATCGCTGATGGTGCCCTGCGAGGAAGGGGCCTGGAAGGCGATCCTGCCGCTGGTCGAAGAGACCGGCGCCGACGGGATCGAGCTGAACTTCGGCTGCCCGCACGGGATGAGCGAACGGGGCATGGGGGCCGCTGTGGGTCAGGTGCCTGAGTACATCGAAATGGTCACCCGCTGGTGCAAGCAGTACTATTCAAAGCCGGTGATCGTGAAACTGACGCCGAACATCACGGACATCCGCAAACCGGCGGCGGCGGCCAAAGCCGGCGGTGCCGATGCGGTCAGCCTGATCAACACGATCAACTCGATCACCTCAGTGAACCTGGACACGATGTCGCCGGAGCCGTCGATTGACGGCAAGGGATCGCATGGCGGCTATTGCGGTCCTGCGGTGAAACCGATTGCCATGTCCATGGTGTCGGAAATTGCGCGGGATCCGGGCCTGCAGGGGCTGCCGATTTCGGGCATTGGCGGGGTCACGACCTGGCGCGACGCGGCAGAGTTCATGACGCTGGGCGCGGGCAACGTGCAGGTCTGCACGGCGGCGATGACCTATGGGTTCAAAATCGTCGAAGAGATGATTTCCGGCCTGAGCGAATACCTCGACAGCAAAGGTATGGCATCGATTGGTGATCTTGTCGGGCGCGCGGTGCCGAACGTGACCGACTGGCAGTACCTCAACCTGAATTACATCGCCAAGGCGAAGATCAATCAGGATCTGTGCATTTCCTGTGGCCGCTGTTTTGCTGCCTGCGAGGATACCTCGCACCAGGCGATTGCCATGTCAGACGACCGCACGTTCAGCGTCATCGACGAGGAATGCGTGGCATGTAATCTCTGCGTCAATGTCTGCCCGGTTGAAGACTGTATCACCATGGAGGCGATGACGCCCGGCGCCGTCGACCCCAGAACAGGACAGACGGTTCAGGAAGACTATGCCAACTGGACGACACATCCGAATAACCCGGCGGCGAACGCAGCCGAGTAAACGGGGGATCAGGGCTCGTCGCGTTCCAGAATGGGCGCGGTCGGCAGCGGGTTCGGCATGACGTACTCCGGCTCGGCAGCTGCTGCCGCCTCTTCCTTTGCCTCGGCGGCGCGTGCTGCTGCACGGTCGGCCGCGCGGGCCTCCTCAGCGGCGCGTGCCTCTGTCTGCTGGCGGGCCTGGCGTTCGAGGAACTCGGCCGCTGCATCCGTGCTGGTCTGCGCCTCCACAACCGATTCCGGTGTGGCGTCTGACGTCTGGTTTTCATCCCGCTGGCGCGCCAGCAGGGATTCCAGATAAGCACCCCCCGTACCGCTGCTGTTGCCGGCACCATATCCGGCCTGGTCCGAAGATGTGCCGGCCTCACGCCCGGCACCGGACTGCGACACGGGCTGTGCCGATGCGAGCGCACCTGCACCCTCCGGGCCAGGCCCCGGTGCGGGCTGCGGCGCATAGGGATTAATCAGTGAAACTGCTGTCATTTCATACTCCGATCATCGCATTTACTCGATGCCTCCACCGCAAATCATTAAAGCGGAGTAAACATTACGGAGAAGTTAATGAACGCCGGTCATGTGAGTTTTTGGTTAATATCCGTCAGGGTTTGAGCAGTCTGGTAAACAGCGCGGTGAGGTATTCCTGTGCGCCGGACTGCGATGCCGGGTCGTCGCGCAACAGCACCTGCACCTGAGCTGCAAAATCCGCGTAGTGCTGCGTCGTGGCCCAGATCGAAAAAATCAGGTGCCTCGGGTCAACACGGGTCAGGTGGCCCTCGTCCATCCAGGCCCCGATAACAGCGCATTTTTCGTCGAAAAGGGGCTGCAGACCGGCCTGCAGATGAGGTGCCATGCGGGGGGCCCCCTGCAGGATCTCACCGGCAAAGAGGCGGCTTTCGCGGGGGAATTCATGCGCCATATCGAGCTTGCGGTGTACGTAGTTCAGGATTTCGTCAAGCGGATCACCGGCAGGGTCAAGAGTTACCAAAGGATCAAGCCATGTTTCCATTAACTGGTTCAGCAGGGTGATATGGATCTCTTCCTTACCCTCGAAATAGTAAAGAATGTTCGGCTTGCTTAACCCCGCGCTCTCGGCGATCTGATCCAGCGTCGCGCCGCGATAGCCGTGCTGCGAAAATACATCGAGTGCTGCATCCAGAATACGGCGTCTGTTGCGCATCTGAATGCGGCTTGTCTTTTTTTCTGTGGTCCCGCCCAATGCGTCCTCCCTGTCCGGGGACGCCGCAAAAAAGTGCAGCGGGCCCGCTGTCTTCAGCATCACAGCATCGCTGGCCGAAAGGAAGTCTTGACTTGATCCATCCCAGCCGCAATCGTGCCTTTACCAAATGGTAAAATTTGTTGCCGGCCAGAACAACCCTCAGGAAGGATCCAGCCATGCAGGCGCCAGGTCAGAACCTCAAGATCAACCCCGACAGGCTCTGGGACAGCCTGATGGACATGGCGGAGATCGGCCCGGGCGTGGCCGGTGGTAATAACCGCCAGACACTGACGGACGAGGATGGTGAGGGCCGCGCGCTGTTCCAGCGCTGGTGCGAGGCGGCGGGCTGTACCATGGGGCTTGATCAGATGGGCAATATGTTTGCAATGCGCGAGGGCGCTGACCCCGACGCGCTGCCTGTTTATGTGGGCAGCCATCTGGATACACAGCCCACTGGGGGCAAATATGACGGCATCCTCGGCGTTCTGGGCGGGCTGGAGATCATCCGCACGCTGAATGACCTGAACATCCGCACGAAGCATCCGATTGTGGTGACGAATTTCACCAACGAAGAAGGCACGCGGTATGCGCCCGCGATGCTGTCGTCAGGCGTGTTTGCGGGCATCCACACGCAGGACTGGGCTTACGCGCGCGAGGACGCAGAGGGCAAGACGTTCGGGGATGAGCTGAAACGCATCGGCTGGCGCGGAGAGGAAGAGGTGGGCGCGCGGAAGATGCACGCCTTCTTTGAGCTGCACATCGAACAGGGACCGATCCTGGAGGCCGAGGGTAAGGACATTGGTGTTGTCACCCACGGTCAGGGGCTGTCCTGGACGCAGGTGACGGTCACGGGCAAGGACAGCCACACCGGCTCGACTCCGATGCCGATGCGCAGGAACGCAGGGCTCGGTATGGCGCGGATCCTGGACAAGGTGGACGAGATCGCCTGGTCGCACAAACCTTATGCGGTGGGCGCGGCAGGTCATATCGATGTCTACCCGAACTCGCGCAATGTGATCCCGGGGAAGGTGGTCTTTACCGTCGACTTCCGCTCCCCGGAACTGAGCGTGATCGAGGATATGGAAGCGCGGCTGCGGGTCGAAGCGCAGAAAATCTGTGATGAGATGGGGCTGGAGGTTGCTTTTGAGAAGGTCGGCGGATTTGACCCCGTGGCCTTTGACGAGGGCTGTGTGACGGCAGTGCGCAATGCCGCCGAGCGGCTGGGGTACAGTCACATGAACCTGATTTCGGGCGCGGGGCATGATGCCTGCTGGATAAACCGCGTGGCCCCCACGGCGATGGTCATGTGCCCCTGTGTTGATGGTCTGAGCCACAATGAGGCGGAAGAGATTTCGAAGGAATGGGCTATGGCGGGGGCGGATGTTCTGATGCATGCTGTGGTGGAAACGGCGGAGATCGCCGGGTGATTGACGCCGGCCTGTCGGTGGCTGAGCGGATCACGGCGCTGATTATGGCGGAGCTGGCGGAGGCTGAAGCAAGCAGCGATGTGGTGCTGCAAAGGGTTGCCGGCGAAATGCGCCGTGTGCTGCGGCCACCGAAAGAGGTTACGGTGAACTTTTCCGGTGGTCTGACGCAGAAATGCTGGTCGGTCACGCGTGGGGACGGCGATTACCGTGTCGTCTATCTGCCGGTGGCGGGGTATTTTGCGCTGGTTGTCGAAAGTGATTTCGGGCCGCTTGATATTGGTGTGCACGGGTCTGCGGTGGGGTGTTTTTCGTCGGTCTGAGCAGGGTTCTGCCCTCGGCCTCCGGCCTCACCCGGGATATTTACAGGCCAGAAGAAACTGGCCGCTGAGATGGGAGAGATGTGATGAGCAAGGTGATCAAAGGCGGGCTGGTCTGCACGGCGGACCGGACGTGGGAAGCGGATGTTCTGATCGAGGGCGAGACCATCGCACAGATCGGCGAGAATCTGTCGGGTGATGAGTATATTGACGCGGAAGGCGCCTATGTGATCCCGGGCGGGATTGACCCGCATACGCATCTGGAGATGCCGTTCATGGGGACCACGGCGGCGGAGACCTTTGAGAGTGGTACCTGGGCTGCGGCTGCGGGCGGCACGACGATGGTTGTGGATTTCTGTCTGCCTGGGGCTGACGGGTCGATCAGGAACGCGATCAACGAGTGGCACCGCAAGTCGGCACCGCAGATCTGTTCCGATGTCGGCTATCACATGGCGATCACCGGCTGGAATGAGAATGTCTTTGAAGAGATGAAGGACGCCGTGGATATGGGCGTGAATTCCTTCAAGCATTTCATGGCCTACAAAGGCGCGCTGATGGTGGAGGATGATGAGATGTTCGCCTCTTTCCAGCGCTGTGCGGAGCTGGGTGCGCTGCCGATGGTGCATGCGGAGAACGGTGATCTGGTTGCGGCCCTGCAGGAGAAGTATTTCAACGAGGGGATCACCGGACCGGAGGGCCATGCCTATTCGCGTCCGCCGGAGGTTGAAGGTGAGGCGGCCAACAGGGCCATCACGATCGCCGATGCCGCGGGCACGCCGCTTTATATTGTGCATGTGTCCTGCGAGCAGGCGCATGAGGCGATCCGGCGCGCGCGTCAGAAGGGGATGCGGGTTTATGGTGAGCCGCTCATTCAGTTCCTGACGCTGGATGAAAGCGAGTATTTCAACAAGGACTGGGACCATGCCGCCCGCCGCGTGATGTCGCCGCCGTTCCGCAGCAAGGACCATCAGGACAGTCTGTGGGCCGGGTTGCAGGCGGGATCGCTGCAGGTGGTGGCAACGGATCATGCGGCTTTTAACACCGAGCAGAAACGTGCAGGCCGCGACGATTTCCGGATTATTCCCAACGGGTCCAACGGGCTGGAGGAGCGTCTGGCGGTGCTTTGGACCGAAGGGGTCGAGACCGGGCGGCTGACCCCCAATGAGTTCGTTGCGGCGACCTCGACCAATGTGGCGAAGATCCTGAACATCTATCCGCGCAAGGGTGCGCTGGTGGAAGGCGCGGATGCGGATATCGTGGTATGGGATCCGAAGATTACCAAGACGATCAGCCCTGCGAACCACCATTCGGTGCTGGATTACAACGTCTTTGAAGGGTTCGAGGTGAAGGCTCAGAGCCGGTACACGCTGAACCGCGGCGAAGTGATCTGGGCCTGGGGGCAGAATTCGCAGCCCAACCCGGGGCGCGGGCGGTTCATTCCGCGGCCGGCGTTCTCGTCGGCGTCGAAGGCGCTGAGCAAGTGGAAAGAGCTGAATGCGCCGAAGATGATCCATCGCGATCCGCTGAACATCCCGGCGGGGATCTGAGGGCAGAAATGGAGCTCACCAAAGAAAACCGTCTGGCGCGGGTAAGCTTTACCGGTGGCATAATCGGTGCTGTTGCAGGCAGCGAGTTCGGACGACTGGAAAAGGTTGTTTCGGTTCACAATGCCGAAGGTTGGAATGTGGCCGAAATTGTGCCTGAAAGCCGGAACCTGATTGTGTGGATCCTGCGGCTGCTGTTGCTCATCGTCACGTTGGGATTGTGGACAATATCGACCGGGTACATTGTGATCTTTGAAAGGCCGTCCGACGGCATACGGCGCGACAAGGGAATACCCACAGCTGCGGGTGCCATGCGTCGGGAGCCGAAGCTGTCATCAGGTGGGAAGACGTTATGACCAGTGTAATCAGTGCTAGTCATCTGGATCTGACGTTTCGGACCAATGACGGGCCGGTGCATGCGCTGAAAGACGTCAGTCTGGAGATTGGCAAGGGCGAGTTTGTCAGTTTCATCGGGCCGTCGGGCTGTGGGAAGACGACCTTTCTGCGCTGTATGGCGGATCTGGAGCACCCCACGGGCGGGGCGATCACCGTCAATGGTGTCTCGCCCGAAGAGGCGCGTATGGCGCGGGCCTATGGCTATGTGTTTCAGGCCGCGGGGCTCTACCCGTGGCGGACCATTGGCGGGAACATCCGGCTGCCGCTGGAGATCATGGGGTATGACCGTGCGGATATGGATGCGCGGGTGGCGCGGGTTCTGGATCTGGTCGAGCTCTCCGGTTTTGAGAAGAAGTTCCCCTGGCAGCTGTCGGGCGGTATGCAGCAGCGGGCGTCGATCGCTCGCGCGCTGGCCTTTGATGCGGATATTCTGCTGATGGATGAGCCCTTTGGTGCGCTGGATGAGATCGTGCGGGATCATCTGAATGAGCAGTTGCTGCATCTGTGGGCGCGCACCGAAAAGACCATTGCCTTTGTGACCCATTCGATCCCGGAGGCGGTCTATCTGAGCACGAAGATCGTGGTGATGAGCCCGCGTCCGGGGCGGATCACGGATGTGATTGAGAGCCCGCTGCCGAAAGAACGGCCGCTGGATATCCGCGACACGCCGGCGTTTCTGGAAGTGGCGCATCGGGTGCGTGAAGGGTTGCGCGCAGGGCATATTGATGACTGACGGGGTGTTTGTGGCAGGCCGGCCCTCCGGGGGGGATATTTCTGGCCAGAAGAAGCGGAGGGCTGTGCGGTGAGGCACGCGGTGAGGCTTGTCGCGATAATTCTTCTTCTGTTGCTCGCAGCTTTGGCAGCGCTCGTGTTCGCGGCAGCAGGGAGCGACTATTGGTTCAGGGGTTGCCTGGAGTGGGAAGCAAATCAGTGCTCAGATGCGAGGGTAACGATGTGGATGATGGCAGCCACATTGGCCGCAGCTCTTTTCATGGCATTCTGGTTTTGGAAGCGGAGGGCGGTTCGTGCGTAGTTTCTTCCCGGTTCTGACGGTTGTCACGGGCATTTTCCTGATCTGGTATGTCGCGGCGGTCTGGCTGAATGCGCCCTGGGCCTATGACAAGGCGACACGGTCGGGCGAGGTGCTGACCACGCAGACGCTGGTGGCGGACACCTGGAGCCAGGAAAAGCCGAAGCTGCCCGCGCCGCACCAGGTGGGCGCGGAAATCTGGAAAACCACGGTGGAGAAGAAGATCACGTCCAAGCGGTCGCTGATCTATCATTCCTGGGTGACGCTGAGTGCGACGCTGCTGGGGTTTGGACTGGGCACCGGGCTGGGGATCGCGCTGGCGGTGGGCATTGTTTACAACCGCACGATGGATATGAGCGTCATGCCCTGGGTGATTGCCAGTCAGACGATTCCCATTCTGGCGATTGCACCGATGATCATTGTGGTGCTGAACGCGGTTGGGATTTCGGGGCTGCTGCCCAAGGCGATGATTTCGATGTATCTGTCGTTCTTCCCGGTGGTTGTGGGCATGGTGAAGGGTCTGCGCAGTCCGGATGCAATGCAGCTGGATCAGATGCGCACGTGGAATGCGAGCGCGTCTCAGACGTTCTGGCGGCTGCGGCTGCCCTCTTCGATGCCGTACCTTTTCACCTCGCTGAAGATTGCCATGGCGGCTTCTCTGGTGGGTGCGATTGTGGGTGAGCTGCCGACCGGCGCTGTGGCGGGGCTGGGCGCGCGGCTGCTGGCGGGCAGCTACTACGGGCAGACGATCCAGATCTGGTCGGCGCTGCTGATGGCGGCGGCACTGGCGGCGCTGCTGGTGGGGATCATCGGGCTCATCCAGCGGGTCACACTGCGCCGCATGGGGATGGCGTAATGGGCTGGCTGGTCTTTGCCTTTGGCGCCTGGGCACTTGGCTGGTGGGCGAACACGCGGCTGGCGGCTCTGCCCCGCACGCGGGCCACGTCCCTCGCAGTGCCGTTCCTGTTCGGGCTGACGCTGATCGCGATCTGGGAAGGTATCGTGCGCGGGTTCGGTATCAGTCCGGTGTTGCTGCCGGCCCCGACGGCGATTGCAACGACCTTTGCGGCCTCAACCGCGATCCTGTGGGAGGACTTCGTCCAGACAGTGATCAAGGGCGCGTTGAGCGGGTATGTCATCGGCTGTGGCTCCGCGTTTCTGATGGCGATCCTGGTGGACCGCTTTGATTTTCTGCGGCGCGGCCTGCTGCCGGTGGGCAACTTTGTGGCCGCACTGCCGGTGATCGGGATGGCGCCCATTCTGGTGATGTGGTTCGGGTTCGACTGGCAGTCCAAGGCGGCGGTGGTCGTTGTGATGGTGTTCTTCCCGATGCTGGTGAACGCCGTTCAGGGGCTGAGCGACAGTTCGCCCATGCAGCGTGATCTGATGCGCACCTATGCGGCGGGCTACTGGACCACGCTGCTGAAACTGCGCCTGCCGGCGGCCATGCCGTTTATCTTCAACGGGCTGAAAATCGCGAGCACGCTGGCGCTGATCGGCGCGATCGTTGCTGAATTTTTCGGCTCTCCCATTCGCGGGATGGGGTTCCGGATATCTACGTCCGTGGGCCAGCTTGCGCTTGATCTGGTGTGGGCGGAGATTGTGGTCGCGGCGATTGCCGGATCGGCGTTTTATGGCATTATTGCGCTGACGGAGCGCGTTGTGACGTTCTGGCATCCGTCCCAGCGACACTGACAAAACCAAAAACAAAACGACCAACAAAGGAGAGTATGATGAAAACCATAACAAGCATTACCGCAGCAGCGGCGCTGGGGCTCTGGGGCGCTGCGGCCCAGGCGGCTGATGATCTGACGCTGCAGCTCAAATGGGTCACCCAGGCGCAGTTCGCCGGATATTATGTGGCGCTGGACAAGGGCTTTTACGAAGAAGAAGACCTGAACGTCACCATCAAGCCCGGCGGGCCGGATATTGCGCCCACGCAGGTGCTGGCCGGTGGCGGTGCTGATGTGACCGTGGAATGGATGCCTGCTGCACTGGCCGCGCGTGAAAAGGGCCTCGGGATGGTCAACATCGCGCAGCCTTTCAAATCCTCGGGCATGATGCTGACCTGCCGCAAGGATGCCGGTGTTACCAGCACGGAGGATTTCGCGGGCAAGACGCTGGGGGTCTGGTTCTTTGGCAACGAATTCCCGTTCCTGAGCTGGATGAGCAAGCTCGAAATTCCGACCGATGGCAGTGACAATGGTGTGACGGTCCTCAAGCAGGGCTTTAACGTTGATCCGCTGCTGCAGGGGCAGGCGGCCTGTGTGTCGACCATGACCTACAACGAATACTGGCAGGTAATTGATGCGGGCCTGACGCCTGATGACCTGACCGTTTTCAAGTATGAGGATCAGGGCGTTGCGACGCTGGAAGATGGTCTTTACGCGCTGGAGGAGAACCTCGCCGATCCGGCCTTCGAGGATAAGATGGTCCGCTTTGTGCGTGCCTCGATGAAAGGCTGGAAATACGCCGAGGCGAACCCGGATGAGGCGGCAGAGATTGTGCTCGACAACGATGCCAGCGGTGCACAGACCGAAAAGCACCAGAAGCGCATGATGGGCGAGATTGCCAAACTGACAGCGGGCAGCAACGGCACGCTGGACCCGGCAGACTATGAGCGCACGGTGGCCTCGCTGCTGTCCGGCGGGTCGGACCCGGTGATTTCCAAAGCGCCCGAGGGTGCGTGGACGCATGCCATCACCGACAAAGCGCTGAACTGAGCAATCTGAGCTGAATTCTGCGGAAGGCCGGCCGTTGTGCCGGCCTTTTTTGCGCCTTTTACACTGGACTTTAAGCAATCTGACCCCATCTGGACTCGCAGCCAAGGGAGTTTGAGGAAGATTATGAGCAATATGGAAAATCTGGAGAGCCAGTTGACCGAAAAAGAGCGTCAGGCACGTATCTATGATCAGGCTGTGGAATCCATCCAGGCGCAGCAGGTCCGCCGGTCTGCACGTGGCTATGCGGTGATTTCCAGTGCGATGAATTATGGCGAAGGCGCGCTTGGTGATGGTGCTTTCGGCCGGATCAGCCAGGGGGCAAAGATGTTCTGCATCCTGTTTGCCATGCTGGTCCCGAGCCTTCTGGTCTGGCGCGTTCTGCTCTGAACGCCGCCACAGGGTGAATACAGAAAACGCCGCAGCGGTCTGCGGCGTTTTTCTTTTTCAGGCAGGCCGGTTGCCGGTTATTCTGCGGGGAGGCCACGGGAGTTTCCGGCGGGCACACGCACGGGCTGGAGCCGGGGTTCCGCGCGGGACGAACCGAAGCGAGATGCGACCATGCCAAGGCAGATCAGGGATGTCGTGGTGCCGATCCCGACCATCAGATACATCGACAGCGCGGCGATGAACCCGGCGTCCGAAAAGAGCAGCATTCCGGCAAAGGAAAAGAAGCCAAATACGCCACCTAAAAGAGCTGCCATCGTCGCCATAAACCACCTGCGATACTTGTTGAAAAGAGTGCACAGGGGACTGTTGGCTTGTGGCGGAAATGTGGCAGGTTTCCGGCCGGATCGTCACAAAGCGGCCGCGTGGCGCCGCTGTGTCGGGCGGGCGGCAGGGAGTTTGTTAGAAAACAACGCGCTGGCGGCCGCGCCATTCGGTAAAATTCGAAGCATATGTGACCCAGGTCACAGAAGCTGCGGTTGGATCGTGGTTAACTGTTGGTGTCCATGGATGCGAATACTCCCGTATTCCGGCTTTTTGTGCCTGGTGACGCAAAAAGGGGACAGACCGACGGCAGTCGCGCGTACCTCTTCCTGCGCCCGACTGATTATCTGGCGGGCCGGTCTTTGTGCCGGCCCGTTTTTTTGCCAGCGGCTCCGCAGGTCAGCCTTTGCGCAGGCGCCGCATAACACCCAGGCCAACCAGTCCGCTCACCAGCAACAGAATACCTGCAGGCAGGGGCACTGCCGAAACGGAAACGGTGTCAATCAGCCCGCCCAGTTCGTCCGCGCGGCCACGGGCGCTGAACAACAGCAGCGCATTGTCGTGGTCTTCGCTCACCGAAAAGCGGTGCACGATCTCTGTCCAGCCGTTCTCAACGCGGCCGCTGAGCGTGCTGGGGTGCACCAGAAGCTCGTCAAACAGCGGTGTGCCGCCGGGCAGCGTATCCCAGAGACTGACGGCGATCCGGTTGCTGTCCTGGCTGGAACGGCCGGGGCGCTTCATGTACCAGAATTTTAGATCGTAAGTGCCCGCTGTCAGCGCGATTTCCTGCGACATGTTGCTGTTGGAGCCTTTTCCGGCACCCCGTTCGCTGTCGAGCTCGATATAGTGGGAACCGGAATGTGCGGTCACGCCCCGCAGGGTGCGGTCTGAATGCACTTCAATCCCGTTGCCGCGCTGTGGGGCGTTGGCCCAGCCGCCCGGCAGGCTGTCGTAGACATCCCAGGAGGCGCGGCCGCTGCTGCCGTTCAGGCTGTTGAGCGCATCGCCGTCGGACCCGCCGACTGTGACGCCTGTGCGCCCGTCAACGGTCTCAAAATCACCGTTCATAACGATGGTTGCGGCCCCGGCGGCCGAGGCCATGGCTGTGACAGCCGCAGCAAACAAAACAGAACGCATCATGTCCGAAACCCCTTTGCATCCAGCGGAAAGACTGCTCCGGGGTGCCCGCCGTGCGGACAGATCCGGAGCGCTTCACTGTGACGGTATGTATGGGGGAGGCGATGTTTTCGTCAGGGGGAAAGGCCGCAGCAGTTCCCCCCTGGTCCTACCCCGCTGGCAGGTCCAGCCGGGTCACACGGCGTGCACCGTTGTCCAGCAGTTCCAGGACAGCCACCTCGCCGTATT
This sequence comes from Roseobacter phycocola, assembly GCF_042055075.2. Taxonomy (GTDB): domain Bacteria; phylum Pseudomonadota; class Alphaproteobacteria; order Rhodobacterales; family Rhodobacteraceae; genus Roseobacter. Next base: position 3,927,183 of record NZ_CP194010.1, read on the forward strand.
CCTGCGGGGCCGACCCCGGGCCGCCCAGTTCGTCCCAGATGCTGCGCAGGTTGCCCTTGTTGCCGATCCAGATCACCGTGCCTTCGGGGAAGTCACGTGTCATCCGTGCTGCGGCCAGTTCCTTGGGCACGATTGTGACATCGAGGCCCGTTGCTTCGGACAACGGGGCGGCCGTTTCGAGGTTGCGCGCAATATCCGGGCTGTAGATCGCATCGAGCGGGTAGTCTTCGAGCAGGGCAGGCATTGCGGCGGCGCGGGCAAGGCCCGTGCTGTTCAGGACTTCTCCTGCGCGGTCTGCGTGCCGGACCATGATGACGGTTGTGCGTGCGCCCGCCGGTATGCCCTGTGAGGCACAGGCGGCAAGAGCGAGCGGTGCTGCGGCGAGAAAGAGGCGTCGTGTAATCATACCTCAGACTGGGCCGCAGCGGCGCATAAATCAAGAGGCGTCGGGGGGTGGTCTCCGACCCGCGGAGATGGCAGTGTCCCCGCGGGGATCGACAGGAGAACACGCGTGCAGGAGACACTGATGACCGGCGTGCTCATGGGGCTGGTAGCGACTGTGGCGCTGGACCTCTGGGCGCTTTTGCTGGCCCGCGTGGCGGGTATTCCCGCGACCAACTGGGGCATGGTGGGACGCTGGGTGGCGCATATTCCGCGGGGTGTCGTGTTCCACGATGACATCGGGGCCGCGGGTGAAATCGCGGGAGAAAAGCCGCTGGGCTGGGCGTTTCACTATGCTGTTGGCGTGGTTTACGGCGTGGCGCTGGCGTTGATCATGGGGCCCGCCTGGCTGGCGGCACCGACGTTGCTGCCGGCATGGGTGTTCTCGATCCTGATGCTGGGGTTCGGGTGGTTTCTGCTGCAGCCCGGCCTGGGCGCGGGCGTGGCGGCATCGAAAACGCCGAACCCCATGAAAGCAAGGGCGTTGGGGCTGATTGCGCATACGGTTTTCGGGATCGGCCTGTGGATCGGGGCGCTGATCTGAACCCGTTTCGGGGCTTTCGGTATCATGTCGGTTTAACGTCGGTATTACGTCGGTGCGCAGCGCGCGGTGCGGTCAGGAGATCGTAAGGCCGTTGCGGCAGGATACGCCCCGCGCTGACCTGACCCGGCCCCGGCATCCGGTCGCATCGGGGGACACCGGGGCCCCGGGGTCAGGCGCGCAGCACGACCCGACAGGAGCCTGCACTATGGCCAGTATGACGAAATCCGAAAAGCTTGCCCGCCAGCGGCTGATCTATCACCTGTGGCGCGCGGATGCGGATGAGCTGCCGCTGGCGCGGCTGCGCGAGGAGGTGCCGGAAGCCTGGCACATGATCGAGGCGGACATCGACTGTTATGAGCCGAAGGTGAAGGTCTCGCTCTATCTCGACCAGTCGGTGGCAAAGATGTTCCGCGCGATGGGCAAAGGGTATCAGCTGCGCATCAACCGCATCCTGAACACCTGGCTCGCGCTGAAGATGGCGGGGCTGATGGAGGAGGACACCGCGCTGGCCAACCGGCGCGGGCGGGTGCTGGCCGAAGAGCAGGAGACGGGGCGGCGTCCGGGATGGGGCGCGGGCGTGGAGTATTGAAGAGGCTGGGCGCTTCAGGTCAGGTCAATGGACTGAGCGTCCGCCCGGGTGGGTGCGGACGCGTGCCTGTCGCTGGCGCGACAGGTTCAGTCGGAAATATAGAGATTGATTGTTGCACTGACCATAGGCCCCGCCTATGGGCCGCCCCCGACCGCCCCCCTGGGCGGGGGCGACTGCGTCTCCCCCGGGGCTATCGCCCTCTCCGGCCTCAATCGCTCCACCGGAGCGATTGCAAGACGGCCTCCGACCCGCGGTCGGGGTTAATACTTTTGTGCCACTGGATTGAAAAAGACATGTTGCATTAAGCGTCGCTGGTCAAGATTTCATTGAATTGCGCGATTCGACCGATTGATTTCACGTCGACGGCATCGAATTGGCGCGCCACAAGTTTGAAGGCCTCTTGCCGTTCCATCCCATCAACACCAACCATCCAATCAGTTGGGAAACCGAGCATCTTTAAAAAATCGGGAAGCTCTAAGCTGTGATACTCTGCTCCCTCTGGTGTGCATGCAGCCGATAGACAGCAATCAAATGGAAACTCTTTCATAGTCTGTAACGTAAGCTCAGCTAGCTTTCCAATATGTTGAGCGCAGGCAGACACAATATCAAGGCAAGCAATACTATCTGGAACGGACAATTCCCCGTTCACAAAGAAGTAGATCATGCGGGGTTCTTCTCCCAACAAATGTGGAAACGTGTAGCTTCGAAGTTTCCTAGTACCGCCCGATCCGTATAAACCAATGCGCCCTTGCTTTTGGCTAAAATTGCGCATTTCCAAAAAAAACCGCGCGGCTTCATCCTCTCGCAACGTTGCCTGCACTGAGGCCCAATACTCATCAAAATTCGGAACATGCCGTAGTTCTTTTTGAATTAGGAAAGTTACTGCTCTGGCGGCGGACAAAAAGGCATTCAAATTGAATTGAATTTCCAACCCGAAGTGTTCTTTGAGGAGCATTGTAAAATGCTCGGCTTCCAAGAGCCGTTCTTCCACCAAGAGTAGTGATGTCATTCGCTTCATTCTGTAAAGGTACCAGCACCGTTTCAAGACGGTACATAATTATTTGGTCAGAATCTGACTGACGATGCGCGCGATTACTTTGTAAGAACCTTCTGCCCATGCGCAGCCGCGCCAACACAAAAACGCTTCCGGAAGTATTCCGCCTTGCTGATTGAGTTTAGCTTAGGTGCGGATCATGAGATAATTTCTTCGCTTTGTCCGGGTTGACCCCTTACGAATGCGATTACACTGCGACCGGGTGCCGCTCTCATCGCTTTTCTGGCGAAAAGCGACTGCCGCGCACTGTGAGTTTGGCCGAAGCCAAACTCACCGGGTAAACTTTTTGAACTTCATGCGCTTGGGTTCGACGTCCCCCAGTCTCCGCTTCTTATCCTCTTCGTAGTCCTCGAAGTTGCCTTCGAACCACTCAACATGCGCCTCGCCTTCAAAGGCGAGGATGTGGGTGCAAATCCTATCAAGGAAGAAGCGGTCGTGGCTGATGACCACGGCGCAGCCGGCGAAATCAACAAGCGCGTCTTCCAGCGCGCGCAGGGTTTCGACGTCCAGATCGTTGGTCGGTTCGTCAAGCAGCAGCACGTTGCCGCCGGATTTCAGCAGGCGCGCCATGTGCACGCGGTTGCGTTCACCGCCTGAGAGGAGGCCGACCTTTTTCTGCTGGTCGCCGCCTTTGAAGTTGAACGACGAGCAATAGGCGCGGGAGTTGACCTCGGCGTCCCCGAGCTGAATGAGTTCGGCCCCGCCCGAGATGGCTTCCCACACGGTTTCATCGGCGCCCAGATCATCGCGGGACTGGTCGACATAGGACAGATCGACCGTGTCGCCCATTTCGATGGTGCCTGCGTCGGGCTTTTCCTGGCCGGTGAGCATTTTGAAGAGCGTGGATTTACCCGCGCCGTTGGGGCCGATCACGCCGACGATGCCACCGGGGGGCAGCGAGAAGTCGAGCCCTTCAACGAGGAGTTTGTCGCCCATGGCTTTCTGCAGGCCGGAGACGTCGATCACTTTGGAGCCCAGGCGCTGGCCGGTGGGGATGACGATCTGCGCGCGGGTGAGTTTTTCGCGTTCCGACTGGTCGGCGAGTTCGTTGTAGGCGTTGATCCGGGCCTTGGATTTGGCCTGGCGGGCCTTGGCGCCCTGGCGCATCCATTCCAGTTCGCGTTCGAGCGTTTTCTGGCGGGATTTGTCCTCGCGGGCTTCCTGTTCGAGGCGTTTGGCCTTCTGTTCGAGCCAGGCGGAGTAGTTGCCTTCGTAAGGAATGCCGCGGCCGCGGTCGAGTTCGAGGATCCAGCCGGTGATGTCATCGAGGAAGTAGCGGTCGTGGGTCACGATCAGGATCGTGCCCTTGTAGTCGATGAGGTGCTGTTGCAGCCAGGCGATGGTTTCTGCGTCCAGGTGGTTGGTGGGTTCGTCGAGCAGCAGCATGTCGGGCGCTTCGATCAGCAGTTTGCAGAGTGCTACGCGGCGGGCCTCACCGCCCGAGAGCTGCGTGACATCGGCATCGTCCGGCGGGCAGCGCAGGGCTTCGAGCGAGACGTCGATCTGGCTGTCGAGATCCCAGAGGTTTTCGGCGTCGATCTGGTCCTGCAGCTGCGCCATTTCATCCGCGGTCTCGTCGGAGTAATTCATCGCCAGTTCGTTGTAGCGGTCCAGGATCGCCTTTTTATCCGCCACGGCCAGCATCACATTTTCGCGCACAGAAAGGTTCGGATCGAGCTGCGGTTCCTGCGGCAGATAGCCCACAGTGGCGCCTTCGGCGTGCCAGGCTTCGCCCTGGAATTCGGTATCGAGCCCGGCCATGATTTTCATCAGCGTGGATTTACCCGCGCCGTTCACGCCCACGACGCCGATTTTCACGCCGGGCAGGAAGTTCAGGTTGATGTTTTCAAAGCATTTTTTGCCACCCGGGTAGGTCTTTGAGACGCCGGACATGTGATAGACATACTGATAAGCGGCCATGGGATGCTCCTGGTGCGGATGTTGGTGTTGCCCTCTGATACCGGCAGGCGGGCGGGGGGGCAATCCGTGATCCGCAGGGCGCGGGGCGGCAGAGCGGGGCAGGTCGAGGCACTTGCGCAAATGCCCGGATCGTTTATGGACGATGGGAACAGAACTAAGAAATGCAGGCACATGTCCGACATCCCAGGCGCAGGTGACGCGCCATCTGACGTCCGGGAGGCAAAGGACTGGGTCCGTATCCTCGCCGAATACCGCGAACCGAGCCATCTGCGCAGCTGGACTGAGCTGGCGCTGACCATCGGGCCGTTTGTCCTGCTGTGGACGCTCGCCTGGTGGTCGCTGTCGTACAGCTACTGGCTGACCTTTGCGATTGCGCTGTGCAACGCGGCGTTCCTTCTGCGGCTCTTTGCCATCCAGCACGACTGTGGCCATGGCGCGTTTTTCCGCAGCCGTAACGTGAGCGACTGGCTCGGGCGGGTGATCGGGGTTCTGACGCTGACGCCATATGATGTCTGGCGGCGGTCGCATTCGATCCACCACAATTCGTCGGGCAACCTGGGCCGGCGGGGCATGGGGGATATTCATACGCTCACGGTCGCGGAATATGCAGCACTGTCGCCCTGGAACCGGTTGCTCTACCGGCTTTACCGGCATCCGATCGTTCTGTTCGGGCTGGGGCCGGGGTATCTCTTTCTGTTCCAGAACCGGCTGCCGCTGGGGTTCATGGCCAAGGGCAGATACTGGCTGAGTGCGATGTGCACGAATGCCGGAATTTTCGCAGGTCTGGCAGTGATCATCTGGTTTGGCGGGCTGATGCCTGTGCTGCTGATCTTTCTGCCCACGACGCTGCTTGCGGCGACCGCCGGGGTCTGGCTGTTTTACGTGCAGCACCAGTTTGAGACCACGCACTGGGAGGCGGACGACGACTGGCAGCTGCACGAAGCAGCGCTGCACGGCAGTTCGCATTATGTGATGCCATCGGTGCTGCAGTGGCTGACGGCCAATATCGGCATCCACCACGTGCATCACCTCTATAGCCGCATCCCGTTTTACCGGTTGCCGGAGGTCCTGCGGGACCACAGCGCACTGGCGGAAGGCAACCGCATGACGATCCGCGACAGCATCGCCAACGCGCGCCTGCACCTGTGGGACGAGGACTCCAAAACGCTGCTGTCCTTCACGAAAGCCCGCGCGCTTTACCGGTAATCTCCCGGACAGCCGGCGCCGGTGTTGCCCTGCGGGCTGTCAGGTGTCTGACGGGGGTGGTGCTGTGTCTTCGAGGCGTGTCCGCAGAAGGCTGATGACCCGCTGAGCGGCGGCCAGGTCATCCTGTGCGAGCCCCTCTGACAGCGCGTTCACCCAGGGGATCTGCCGCGCCAGTGCGGCGTCATAGAGCGCCTGTCCCTTGGGCGTCATGGCAATCAGGTGCGCCCGTTTGTGCTGGGGATTGGGGCGGAATTCCAGAATGCCTTCTCGGTTCAGTTCATTTACGATGCGCTGCACGCCCTGCCGGTGCACGCCCATGTTTCTGGCGTGCCAGGCGACAGATTCGGGCTGCGGAGCATAGGCCACCGCGCCCAGGATCTGCCACCGCGCACTGGTCAGTCCCAGTTCCGAGACCAGCCTGTCGCCTTCCAGCTGAAGGCGCCCGTTCAGCCGGAAAACGTCCAGAATCAGCGTGGTTACGGCCTCTCCGGCCCCGGTGTGCCGGGTTTCTGACATGGCAGACTCCTCAAAATAATTGACAACGTGTTGTCATTGTGATGTATCGACTTTAATTGACAACATGACACCAAATTCCCGTAGCCCGCAAGGACAACCGATATGGTCACCATCTCGCCCCTGAACCCCGCTTTTCCGATTGACCAGCAGATGGCCGTCGACGCGGGCCCCGTCGTTCTGGTCAACCTGTTCACGGTGGACCCGGACGATGAAGCGGCCCTGATTGATGCCTGGCGCAGTGATGCCATGTGGATGAAACAGCAGCCCGGCTACATCAGCACCCAGCTGCACCGGGCGGTGGGCGACGGCAGCATGTATCTGAACTACGCGATCTGGGAGACAGTCGCCGATTTCCGCGCGGCCTTTTCGGACCCGTCGTTTCAGGCGCATCTGGGCAAGTACCCGCAGAGCGCTGTGACCGCGCCGCATCTGTTTGAAAAGGTCGCCGTGCGCGACTGCTGCACAGCCTGACCCGCGCGCGCCGGTCCGGAGAACGGAGATTTGAGATGAAAACCAGAATACACGCTGTTGCCGGGGGGATCGGATTTCTGATGATCCTGACTTTCTGGACCTCGACCGTTATCAGTGAGCTTTTTGCCGGACCGGACACGATTGCGGCGGTCAAGGCCATGATCCTGAAGGGCATGATCCTGCTGATCCCGGCGATGGCCATCGCGGGTGGGTCGGGCATGGCCATGGGGCGGCGCCGCAAGGATGCGCTGACGCGGGCCAAGAAACGGCGGATGCCGATTATCGCGGCAAACGGGCTGCTGATCCTGGTGCCTGCGGCCTGGTTTCTGGCGGGCAAAGCGGCAGCAGGCGCATTCGATACCGTTTTTTATGCTGTTCAGGCGGTGGAGCTCATCGCCGGTGCGGCGAACCTCAGCATGATGGGGCTTAACATCCGCGATGGTCTGCGTATGACCGGGAAACTGCGGCGGCCCCGCCCTCAGTAACAGGCCCCCGGCATGGCCAGCGCACACAAAGCTTGCCTGAAACGCCGCGCCAGGCAATCGTTATGCGTGTGACCGGCCATCGGCCGGCGGGGCGGGGGTGCGCATGGATACCGAACAGCGGATTGCGAAGATCAACGAGTTGTCGCTGCATCTGCGCAGCATCTGGATTGGTCTGCTGCTGGCGCTGGTGTTTGTCGGCATCACGCTGATGGGGCACCGGGACGCGGATTTCTTTGCCTTTGGCGCGGCGACGACGCTGCCCGTGGTGAGCGTGGATGTGAACCCGGCGGCGTTCTTTCTGGCCGCGCCCGTGCTGATCACCGCGATCTATGTGTATCTGCATATTTTTCTGATGCCGCTGTGGGATCACATCGGCGAAGCGGCCCCGGATGACGGGACCGGCACGCTGCCGCTGAGCGACCGGGTGGCGCCGACGATTTTTGCGCTGGCGGCGATCTGGTACCGGGGGCGGACGCGTGCGGACGGGTCCATGGCCCCCAGTGTGCTGGGCGCGAGTATTGTTGGCATTGCGCTGGCACTTGGCTGGGCGTTCGGGCTGTTTGTGCTGCTGGTGGTCTGGATCCGGGGCATGCCGCTGCATGATTTCACCATGACGCTTGTGGCGGCGGTCTGCCTGTGGGCCGCGTCGGTGGTGGGCCTGCTGTCACTGCGCGCGGCAGAGGGCCGGATGCGGGGCCTGCCGCGGGAACATATGGCGCGGGTGCGGCCCGGGCTCGTTGTCTCTCTGGCGGCTGTGCTGCCGGTCATGGTGCTGGCCTCCTGGGAGCGCACACGAGGGGGGCTGCTGGCCGCCGCAGGTGTGCCGCCCGCCCTGCAGATCCCGCTGGCCCGTGCCGATCTGCGCGAGGCAGAACTGACAAAACGCCCCGCGGACTGGCAGCCTTTTGACCTCTTTCTGCTGGCCGCGGGCGTGACCGGGGACACATCACCGGAACGTATCGCTGATGTCCGGCGGCTCTGGCAGAACCGGCTGGACACGCTGGAAGCGCCGGATCTGACGGGCCGGGATCTGCGTGGTGCGGATCTGACCAATGCGTTCCTGCCCGGTGCCAACCTGAAGGGCGCTGACCTGACGGGGGCGCAGATGCAGGACGCGACGCTCTCGGGCGTGAACTTCCGGGGCAGCACCTTTGACGGCGTCAGCCTGCGGCACGCAGAGCTGCAGGGCGCGGTTCTGTCCGGGCTGAAGATCGACCGGTCGGACTTTTCGTTCGCCCTGATGGCGTTCAGCGATCTTTATGCCTCGCGCATTCTGGAAAGCAGTTTTTCCCATGTTGATCTGAGCGGCGCGGACCTGGGTGAAACCCTGTTCCTGGGGTCGTCTCTGGTGCGGGTTCAGCTGTATCGCGCCAAACTTGAAAACGCGGCATTCGTCCGCTCGGAAATGCCCTATACAAGCTTCATCGACGCCAATCTTTCTGGGGTCTTTGCTGGTGAGACACAGTTCGGCCAGTCCGATTTTTCCGGGTCCAATCTCAGCTACAGCACTTTTCTTGACAGCGATCTGACCTATTCACGGTTTCAGGGGAACACGGTCCTGGAGACCTGTTTTGTGGTCTCGAACCTGGCGGGTGCCAGCTTTGAGAATGTGCAGCCCGGCGGGGACCCCGAGTATAGCGTACCGTTCAGTTTTGCCGGCAGCAGTCTGACGGACGCAGAACTGTCCGGGCTCGCAGGGGTTCTGAAGGGCGGTATGGTCACACAGGCATGGGGTCATGCCGATACGGCCCTGCCAGACGGAATGGATGCCCCCGCACACTGGTCTGATGCACCGCTTGGCGGCCTTGGGGGTGGGGGCAAACTGACGCCGGTCCCGCCCTGGTTTGAGCGCACGCGCCAGCGCAGCGCAGCCGCGCAGGCGGAGGACGATGCCTCCAACCTGTCAGTTATTATTGATGATGGCTGGAAAGGCTGGGTCGAGCAGGCCCGCCCGGTGACGGCCGACGGGTATCCGTGCGGCGTCGACTGGGACGGCAGGGAGAGCCTGCGGGGAGGGGTTCTTGACCTCTGGTACATCGACTACACGACCCTCGAGGAGGAGGTGTACCGGATCATGTCACGCGAATGGATGGAAGGCGACCTGGAGCAATGGGGCGATTTGCCGGACCTGCCTCCGCCTGTCATGGAGGATGACCTGGCTCCGGACCCTGCAGAGGATGTGGCGGCGGAGTAATTCCTGCAGAACCGCCGGCGTGCGGATGTGATTTTGATATTTCGTTCTGACGTGTTAGCGCTGGTCCGGGTCGCAACAGGGAGTGCCCATGAAATACCTCGCGCTGCTGTTTGCCGGTCTGGCGTTCCTTCTGTCGGCCTGCGGCATCCGGGACGCCGTTCTGGCACCGCCCCCCAACATCTATTCAACCGGCACGAATTATCCGACCAACGCGGTGCCGCTGCCGCTGCGTACGGTGTCGCCACCCATCTTCTTTGTCACGGACCGGGCACCAGAAGAAAAGCCGGACGGCATGCTGACTTATGGCGCGGAGCGGTCGGAATCCATGGCCTTTGGTGCCGCGCGCGTGCGTTTCGGCGCGAGCGACTGGGACGATCTGGTGGCGCGCACCCACGTGGACGGCAAGCGCAACCTCTCTGATCTCAGCGTTGAGGATGTCGAGGAAATCGTACGCTTCAGATCGGTCCCGCTGGCCACGTCGCGCACCGAAGGGGAACTGATTTTTGACGCAGCGGAAAAGGCGGAATACGACGCACGGGGCGCTGATTTCCAGGCTGCCATCCGCGCCGAGATCGCCAGGACGGGCAACCGGCGCATTCTGGTGTTCACCCACGGTGTGCGAAATGATTTCGACCGTTCCATCACCTCGCTGGCCAACCTGTGGCACTATGTCGGTCGCGGCAGTATCCCGGTGGCTTTCGCCTGGCCTGCGGGCAACGGCGGGCCGCTGGGATATTTCCGGGACCGTGAGGCAGGGAATTTCAGCGTGTTCCATGCCAAGGAATTCCTGCGGCTTCTGGCAGAGATGCCGGAGGTCGAGGACATTGATATCGTGGCGCATTCGCGCGGTACGGACGTGATGGCCAAGGCGCTGCGCGAACTGGTGATCTATCACCGGGGTCGGGGCGAACCGCCCAAAACGGCCATGAAAACCGGCACGCTGATCCTTGCGGCAGCTGATCTGGACACCGGTGTGGTGCGCCAGCGGCTGCAGGCGGAACGGTTCGCCGAAGCCTTTGAACAGATCAACATCTACATCAACCCTGCGGATGCGGCATTGCGGCTGGCGAGCATTCTGACAAGTGTGCCGCGGCTTGGTTCAGCCACATCAGACGTTTTGTCGCCCGAAGCTATTCAGCGGCTGCGCAAATCGGAACTGGTGCATTTCATCCGCGTCGAGAACATCAGCGGACGGGGGCATTCCTATTTCCGTGACAACCCGGCGGTGCTGTCAGACATTGTGCTGGCGCTGCGCACGCGGGCCTTCCCGGGGGGGACACTGCGGCCGCTGGAACTGGACGACGACGGGTTCTGGCAGCTGCATCCCAACTATCCGCTGGAACGTCTGCCGGATCTTGTCGACACTTTTGTCAGCGGCTCGGACCGCTGAGGCATGCAGATGCAGGAGATGATCCGGCGTCATGCGCAGCCCGGCCAGCTGGAGGCCATTCTGCTGCGCCCGGAGCGACGCAGGGAGGTTGTGACGGTAGCGCAGGCCAGTGTGGGGCCGCGTGGGCTGGAGGGCGATCACGGAGCATCTGAAAAACGCGCGGTGACGCTGATTCAGGCGGAGCATCTGGCGGTGATCGGGGCGCTGCTGGGCACCGGTCCGGTGGCGGCGGAAGATCTGCGGCGCAATCTGGTAGTGTCGGGCATCAACCTGTCGGCGCTGCGGGGCCGGCGGCTGCGTATCGGCAGTGCCGAGCTGGAGCTCACAGGCATCTGTGCACCGTGCAGCCGGATGGAGGAGGCCTTTGGTCCCGGCGGGTATTCTGCGGTGCGGGGGCATGGCGGGATGTGCGCGCGCGTTGTTGTGCCGGGCACGCTTAGCACCGGGGACAGCGTGGTGTCGCAGGACGCGGGCGGGCATTGACAAAAGACCGCCGGCCCCGTTGAACGGCGGAGGTCTGGCAATGGCAGAGGCACGGGAATGGGGATGGGTTTTCCCACAGCGGGCAGAGGTGAGGTGGTCGGCCTTCTGGGCGGGTCCTTTGACCCTGCGCACGAGGGCCATGTGCACCTCACACTGGAAGCGATGAAACGCTTTGGCCTGACCCGCGTCTGGTGGCTGGTGAGCCCGGGCAACCCGCTGAAAGAGCGCGGTCCGGCCCCGCTGGAACAGCGGATGACGCGCGCGCGTGCGCTGATGCAGCATCCGCGTGTCACGGTCACCGATATCGAGGCACGGCTGGGCACACGCTATACGGCACGCACGATCAGGGGGCTGCAGCGGCACTATCCCGGCGTGCGGTTTGTCTGGCTGATGGGCGCGGATAATCTGGCGCAGCTGCATCACTGGCAGGACTGGGAATGGATCATGCGCAATGTGCCGGTGGGCGTACTGGCCCGCCCCGGTGACCGGATTTCCGCACGGATGAGCCATGCCGCCCGACGGTTCCGCCAGTACCGCATCGCGGGCCGCTCCAGCCAGCTGCTGGCGGCTGCTGACGCACCCGCCTGGTGTTTTGTGAACGTGCCGATGGTGGCACAATCCTCCTCTGCGATCCGGGCGGCAGGGGGCTGGTCCGCCTGAGGGACCGTCTGGCGGTTTTGTGACCGGCATTGTGATGCGTCAGACGGTTGTGCCGGCGCGCGCCCTGGGGTTAACTCGCCCCGATGAGCCGAAGACCTTCATATCAGTTTACGCGCCGTGGCTTCCTGGCCGGTGCCATGGCAGCCCTTGCAACACCGGCGCTGCCCCAGGGGCTGCTGACCTCACCGCGCCCGGTGTACCGGGGTGGGCCGCGTCCGCCCGAAGCGGATGTTCTGGTGCGTGGTGCGGGCATCAGTGGTGACGTCACCTTTGCCGTGGCGGATGCCGCGACCGGCGACATTCTGGAGGCGCGCGGGCAGGACAGTCTGATCGCACCCGCCAGTGTTACCAAGGCGATCACGGCGCTTTATGCGCTGGATGTGCTGGGCGCAGAACACCGCTTCCGCACGCGGCTGATGGTCACCGGAACGGTCACAGACGGTATTCTGGACGGGAACCTGATCCTGGTGGGGGGATGCGATCCGACGCTCGACACCCGTGGGCTGGCGCTGCTGGCTATGCGGCTGAAAGAGGCGGGTATCCGCGAGGTGCGCGGCGCCTTTGTCGTGCATGAAGGACCAGTTCTGTCGGTGCGCGCAATCGATCCGGGCCAGCCGGATCACGTAGGCTATAACCCGGCGGTGTCGGGCATTGCGCTGAATTTCAACCGGGTACATTTCGAATGGAAACGCACCTCTGGCGATTACACGTTCACCATGGATGCCCGGGCGGGCAAGTACCGCCCCGCGGTGGATATCGCGCGCATGTCAGTCGCCGAGCGCGGCCAGCCCGTCTATACCTATGAGGATGCGGGTGGGCGCGACAACTGGACGGTGGCGCGTGGTGCGCTGGGCCGCGAAGGGGCACGCTGGCTGCCGGTGCGACGACCGGGGCTCTATGCGGGTGAGGTCTTTGCCACGCTGGCCCGGTCGAATGGGATTGTTCTGAAACCCGCAGCCGTGATCAGCACACTGCCTGAAAGTGCTGCGGAGGTCGCGGCGGTGGAAAGTGCGCCGCTGAGCGAGGTGCTGCAGGCGATGCTCAAGTTCTCCACCAATCTCAGTGCCGAGATGGTGGGCCTTGCCGCAACAGAAAAACGCGCAGGCAGGGTCCCGACACTGGAGGCCTCGGCTCGCGAAATGAACGCCTGGGCGCAGAAGAGCCTCGGGATGGTGGCCCCGGCCTTTGCCGATCATTCGGGCCTGGGCAGCGCCAGCCGCGTGAGTGCGGCGGATATGGTGCGGGGCCTTGGCGCGCTGGGACACGCATCGCTGCTGCGGCCGTTGCTGAAAGCGGTCAAACTGCTGGATGCCGAAGGGCGGCCCACAAACAATCATCCCGTCAAAGCGGATGCCAAAACCGGCACGCTGAACTTTGTCTCGGGGCTGGCAGGTTATGTAACAGCCACCGACGGGCGGGAGCTGGTCTTTGCCTATTTCTCTGCCGACGAGGATATCCGCGCGACACTGACCCGCGCTGAACGCGAACGCCCGCCGGGCGGGCGCGCCTGGGCCAGCCGGTCGCGCCGCCTGCAGCGGAAACTGATCATGCGCTGGGGTACTGCCTTCCGCGATCAGACGGCAGAACTGGCGGAATAGCCGCTGGGACCATAACCGGCAGTCACGTCAGGTGGCAGCCGGAGCATCGGCCGGACGCCACAGCGGGCCAGCGGCCACCATCAGCACCAGCGTGTTAAAGAACGCGTTGCTGGCGTTGCCGGAAGCCACTGAGCCGGCGGTGTCCACCACAAACCATACCAGCAGACTGCTCAGCACCGCCCGGCGCACGCCATCGGGGCAGGTGTCATAGACGTGGGTGGCCAGCTGCCAGATCAGCACCCCCCAGCCCAGCAGGAAACCCCCGGCCAGCGCACTGAGAAACCGCGTATCCGGATGTGTCCAGGTGGTGGCCCCGTCGGGCGGCCAGGCGAGCAGATCCAATGTGAACCGGGCGGGCTCCGCGGTGGCTGCAAAGCTGCCCAGGGCGAAGACCGGGCCAAAGGACCCCACGATTACTGCGGTGACGCGGAGCCAGGATTTATGCTGTTGCGGGGTCATGATGTTGCTCTCCTCTGAAACCTGGCAGCGGGGTCGCACGGACCGGGTAAGGCGCGCAATTACCTGCCAGGTAACTGACAGCGCCTGCGCAATATGCGATCGTGGGCGCATGAGCGATTTTTCCCATGTGCTGAAAACCTGGCGCGGAATGCGGCGGCTGAGCCAGCTGGATCTGGCGCTGGAGGCAGGCGTCTCGGCGCGGCATATCTCGTTTCTGGAGACCGGGCGGGCGCGCCCGAGCCGCGAAATGGTCGAACGGCTCGGAGAGGCAATGGCGCTGCCGCTGGAGGCGCGCAACCGGATGCACACCGGCGCAGGCTTTGCGGCGCGTTATGCCGGGCGGACCTGGGACGACGCGGAACTTGCCCCGATCCGCCGCGCGGTCTCCCATACGCTGGCACGGCACGCGCCCTTTCCGGCCATGGCGATTGACCGGGTTTGGACGGTGGTTCAGATGAACCCGCCTGCCGAGGCTCTTTTCGCGCCACTTGGGCTGGCGCCGGGCGGGAGCTTTCTGGAGCTGATGGTCTCGGATCACCTGCCGCGGCTGGTGGAGAACTGGCCTGAGGTGGCGCACCATGCGGCCCGGCGGCTGCGCACGGAAAGCGTCGCACAGGGCGGTGTGCCGGCGCTGGACGCCGTGGCGGATCACCTCGCGCGGGAGGCGGTTCCCGGCGATGGCGCAGGGCCGGTGCTGCCTGTTCTGCTGAATACCGGCACACAGCGCCTGGCGCTCTTTGCCACCATTGCACGCTTTGGCACGCCCGGGGATGTGACGCTGGATGATCTGCAGATCGAGCTGTGGTTTCCTGCCGATGCAGAGACGGAGGCCTATTTCGGCGGTTGAGCCGCCGCGCGGTCAGGTCAGATGCCGCGCCCGAGCGCCGCGTTCGATGGCTGCTGCGTGCAGCCGGTCCAGCGCAAGCTCATAGCGGATTTCCTCCAGCAGGCGTAGTTCCGCCTCGCCAAGGCTGCCATCGGCTGCCGCCACATCGCAGGCCAGCGCATAGGCCGTCTCAAAGAGCCGCTCCGGCAGGGCCTCGCGGATCAGACCGAACAGCGCATCGAGACCGTCTTCCTGTTCAAAGAGGTCAAACACGACCTGGCTCACGACGCTCATGCGGTCTGCATCATATTCCGCGAAGATCGGCAGCATCTGCACCGCCGCCTCAATTTTCACCAGTTCGGCGGTCCGGATATCTGCATCAGAGGCGGACACGGCGATCATCAGGGCAACAAGGCTGTCCTGGGCGGTAAACGCGTGGGGCGAATTGTCGGGCACGGGGCATCTGCTTTCACTGGTAACGGAATACCCGCAATTTATTGACGCCACCCGGCCAAGGCAATAGGGACGGGCAAAACCCTGCGCATGGGGCGCGGGACCAAACCCCGGAGTGGA
Organism: Roseobacter phycocola; assembly: GCF_042055075.2. GTDB lineage: Bacteria > Pseudomonadota > Alphaproteobacteria > Rhodobacterales > Rhodobacteraceae > Roseobacter. Next base: position 3,942,592 of record NZ_CP194010.1, read on the forward strand.
AAATGTCTGAGATCCGTGACGCCGCGATGACCAGCAAAGCATGGCCTTTTGAGGAAGCGCGCCGGGTGCTCAAACGCTATGCCAAGGCGCCGCCGGAAAAGGGCTATGTGCTTTTCTCCACCGGGTACGGGCCCAGCGGTCTGCCGCATATCGGCACCTTTGGCGAAGTGCTGCGCACGACCATGGTGCGCCGTGCGTTTGAGCAGATCTCTGACATTCCGACCAAACTGATCTGTTTTTCGGACGATCTGGACGGCATGCGCAAGGTGCCGGGCAACGTGCCGCAGCAGGACATGCTGGCGGAGCACATGCACAAGCCGCTCACGGATGTGCCGGACCCTTTCGGCACGCACGAAAGCTTTGGCCATCACAACAACGCCATGCTGCGCCGGTTTCTCGATACGTTTGGCTTTGACTATGAGTTCTATTCTGCGCGGGAGTTTTACCGGTCGGGGCAGTTTGATGACGTGCTGCGCCGGGCCGCCGAGCGCTATGACGATGTGATGAAGGTGATGCTGAAGTCGCTGCGCGAAGAGCGCCAGCAGACCTATTCGATCTTTCTGCCGATCCATCCGGAGACCGGGCGGGTGCTTTATGTGCCGATGAAAAACGTCGATGCGGTGAACCACACGGTCACATTTGATGATGAGGATGGCCGTGAATGGACGCTGCCGGTCACAGGCGGCAACGTGAAGCTGCAGTGGAAGCCGGATTTCGGAGCGCGCTGGGCAGCACTTGGCGTGGATTTCGAGATGTATGGCAAGGAACATGCAACCAACACCGCGATCTATGACCGGATCTGCGAGATCCTGGGCGGCAAAAAGCCGGAGCATTTCAGCTATGAGCTGTTCCTGGACGACAAGGGGCAGAAGATTTCAAAGTCTTCCGGGAATGGCATCTCGATCGACGAATGGCTGAGCTATGCCAGCACCGAAAGCCTGTCGTACTTCATGTTCCAGAAGCCCAAAACGGCCAAGCGGATGTATTTTGACGTCATTCCCAAGGCGGTGGATGAATACCATCAGCAGCTGCGGGCTTATGTGGGGCAGGATGTAGTTCAACGGTTAAACAATCCTGTCTGGCACATCCATTCAGGTGATGTTCCGACGTCAAATATGGTGGTGCCCTTCTCGATGCTGCTGAACCTGGCGAGCGTTTCGGCGGCCGAGGACAAATCGCAGCTCTGGGGCTTTATCCAGCGCTATGCACCTGAAACCAATGCGGAAAACAATCCTGACATGGATGCTGCTGCGGGCTTTGCCGTGCGCTATTACAATGATTTTGTGAAACCGGGTAAGGTGTACCGCCTGGCCACAGATCAGGAGCGCGAGGCGTTGCAGGATCTGCGGGATCAGCTGGCGGCCTGGGACGGTCCGGTGGATGATGAGGCGCTGCAGTCGGTCGTCTATGCCTGCGGCCGCGAGCGGTTTGACCCGCTGCGCGCCTGGTTCACAGCGCTCTATGAGGTGCTGCTGGGCGCCAGCCAGGGACCCCGGTTTGGCGGGTTCATCGCCTTGTACGGTGTGCAGGAAACCATTGCCCTGATCGATGCTGCCCTTGCGGGTGAACTGGTAAAAGACACCTGAAACTCTTGCCGGACGGGCCGCGTGACTTACCCTGAGGGATGAACCTCGGGGAGACATGTTATGCGTTCAGGCATTTTCGGAGTGATCACGGGTATCCTGCTGGCCTGCGCCGCGCAGGCAGAACCGGCGGATATTCAGGCCACAATTGACCAGCAGCTGAGAGCCTTTGAGGCTGATGATTTCGACGCGGCGTTCACCTATGCCAGCCCGAACCTGCAGCGTCTGTTCCAGACACCGCAGAATTTCGAACGCATGGTCACGCAGGGCTATCCCATGGTCTGGCGCTATTCGGGGTTCCGGTTTCTGGAGCTGCGCGAGCAGGGTGGTGCGCTTTGGCAGCGCGTGATGATCACCGATGACAAGGGAGCGATCCACATCCTGGACTACCGCATGCTGGAGACGCCCGAGGGATGGCGCATCAACGGCGTTCAGATCCTGGACAGTTCCGAGATGAACGCCTGAGCGTCAGAAGTCGCGCCAGAGCCCGATTTTCAATGCGTCATCTCCCCCGCCGGAAACAGCGAATTCCGCGCCGATCTGGATCGTATAGGTCCCGCCGCGGGGCTGCCACAACAACGACGGCGCCAGATCCGAAAAGACCTGACCATCCTCAAAGGTGTTGAACATCTGGATCATGCCTTTGACCGTTTTCGCGATGGGCATGCCAAAGGTGCCGTCGATCTTGATCCGTTCCTCGGCCGGGGCCCGCGGCAGATTTATGCTGGCATCCACCGCCGCCCAGCCCCAGCTGTCGCGCCATTTCACGCCGCGCCCCCAGCTGAGCCCGGCCTCCAGCGCAGGAGAGAAAATCCCGTTGGTATAGCGCCCGCCCAGCCCCAGATGCCCGGCAAAACGGTGCGTCTGGTCAGTGGGCCCGATGGGCATGCGCACAAAGAACACGCCTGATCCGTTCTGCTGCCCGGTCCGGTCCAGCCCCAGACTGATATCAGCCCCCACCGTGTGACGGGGCGTCAGGCCATATTCCAGATACAGACTGCCGGAGTAGTCGCGCTCCTGCGTGGCCGTGGCCGAGACGGAGGCGAACCCTTTGCCCTCTTCACGCAGCCAGGCACCGGCCAGGGCTGTTTGCCCGCCCGCAAGGCAGAGAACGAAGGCCAGAATGGCGGTGCGCATCAAAATCCTTTCCGCCGGCCAACATGGTTAACGGGGGTTAAGAAATGGTTACCGGGAAGATGCGCATTTTACCGAAACGCCCGATGAAAAATGCCGGTGCGCACCCTATCTCAGAGGGGTGAAATCAGGAGGAGAGACAGCCATGCAATGCCCCGTTGACGGAGAAACCCTTGTGATTGCCGAGCGCAGCGGCGTCGAGATCGACTATTGCCCGCGCTGCCGGGGCGTCTGGCTGGACCGGGGCGAGCTGGACAAGATCATTGACCGCAGCGATGCCCAGGCAGGGCATGCGGCACCGCCACGCCCCGCACCGGGCGGATACCGCGGCGGCTACAAGCAGACCGGCTACAAAAAGAAAAAGCGCGGTCTGGGGCTGCTGGAAGAGATCTTCGACTTCTGATCGCTCAGACGCCGGCCTCGGGCCGGCAGGCGCGGAAGGCCGCAACCGGTTCTGCGGCACCTGCGAGCGGAAAGGTGACCTTGGCCGTGCCGAGGATCGCAGTGGCTGTTGCGTTATACTGCAACCCGTTCAGGACATTGCCAAACCCGCGGTCCTGCACCGTGACGCTGCGCCCGTCGCGGGATGCCATGTGCCGGTCGGTGGCGATGCTGATCGGCAGATCACCGTCGAAGCGCATGGCAAACACGGGCGCGCTGTCAAAGGGCAGGTCCCGGCGAATGGTCACGGTATAAAGCGGCTGGGTCGGGTCATAGGTCAGCTCGATCTCCGCCTGCGGCGTGCTGTGGGTCAGAACGCAGGGAAGGCCGGGGGTGAACTCCCAGGCGGCGGCGGGGGTGGCGAGCAGGGTGAGGGCGATGAGTGTGCGCATGGGGGGGAGGTAGCCGGAGAACGCTGGAAATCCACCAGAGGCTTTGCTGTGCAAAGCCCGCGCCCGACCATCGTCCTATGGCGCTTTGAACATTGCCTTGCGTTAATGCAAGTATGTTGAAGTGTTGCGATTGAGACTCGCTGGATGTTCAAGAAGGGTCAACCAGACATAAAATGCTGGAAATTCGGCAACTAGTGGTTACCTATCAATCGCATGGCAAAGGCCGCAAAGACGCTGAAACAAATGAAGACCAATCCTAGAAAGGATTGGAAAATTGCCGATCTGGAAAAGGTATGCTCGAACTATGGTGTGGAAATGAAAGCACCTACTTCTGGAAGTCACTACAAAGTATGTAGTCCGTTGATACGAGACATTCTTACTGTTCCAGCAAGACGACCAATTAAACCGCCTTATATCAGGCAGTTTGTGTCATTCATTGAGGCACACATTAGTTTGGCGGAGGGAACCGATGATTGATCAATCAGAATACGCAATCGTTGTATTAAAGCTTTCGGATGATGACGGAGGGGGCTTTATCGGATTTGTTCCGGATTTGCCTGGTTGCATGTCAGACGGCGAAACGCAGGATGAAGCGCTTAGAAACACCGTTGAAGCGGTGGGAGAGTGGATCGAGACCCAACTGGAGCGAGGAATCGAATTGCCGGTGCCCGGTGCTGCATCCGAGGCTGCAAGAATTCGGGAAGGTAAGTTGAAAGACGCAATTGCGTCTCTTGCGGAGTACAATCGCGATGCCGACGAACAAATCGCGGTGCTAGAGCGAAAGTTAACGGAATTGATCGCTGTCTTGCGCGCTGATGATGGTGGTATACCGTCGAAATTTACGGCTTTTCAGGTTGTTCCTAAAATACAAAAGAAAATCGCACACTAATTCACCGACCCCGCTTCTTCCGCTTAACCCCGCCGCGCATCCCTCCGCGGCCCATGGTGCTGCGGCCTGAGGCTTTCTGGGCATCGTCCACGGCCTTTTCCACCGCGTATTGCCGGGCCATCGGGTCGTCGGCGACGGCCAGATCGACTGCTTCCAGACGTTTGACTTCGTCGCGCAGGCGGGCGGCTTCCTCGAACTCCAGGTTCTCGGCGGCCTTGCGCATATCCGCGCGCAGCCCGTCAAGCACGGCCTGCAGATTGCCCCCCGCGAGCGGTTTTTCGACCGTTGCTGTGACGCGGTTCATGTCCACGTCGCCCTTGTAGAGACCGGCGAGAATATCCTCGACGTTTTTCTTAACAGTCTGCGGCGTGATCCCGTGTTCTTCGTTATAGGCCAGCTGTTTGGCGCGCCGCCGGTTGGTCTCGCCGATGGCGCGTTCCATCGAGCCGGTGATGCGGTCGGCGTACATGATCACGCGGCCCTCGGCGTTCCGCGCGGCCCGGCCAACGGTCTGGATGAGCGAGGTTTCCGAGCGCAGAAAGCCCTCTTTGTCCGCGTCCAGAATGGCCACGAGCCCGCATTCGGGAATATCGAGACCCTCGCGCAGCAGGTTGATCCCGATCAGTACGTCAAAGGCCCCCAGCCGCAGATCGCGCAGGATTTCGATGCGTTCGATGGTGTCGATATCCGAGTGCATGTAACGCACGCGGATGCCCTGTTCGTGCATGTATTCGGTCAGATCCTCGGCCATGCGTTTGGTGAGCGTCGTCACGAGCGTACGGTAGCCGTTTTCGGCCACGCGCCGCACCTCGTCGAGCAGATCGTCCACCTGCATCTCGACGGGCCGGATTTCAATTTCGGGGTCAATCAGGCCCGTGGGGCGGATGATCTGTTCGGTGAAAACACCACCGGCCTGTTCGATTTCCCAGCCGGCGGGCGTGGCAGAGACAAAGACGGACTGCGGCCGCATGGCATCCCATTCCTCGAACTTCAGCGGGCGGTTGTCCATGCAGGAGGGCAGGCGGAACCCGTGTTCGGCGAGCGTGAATTTGCGCCGGTAGTCGCCTTTGTACATGCCGCCGATCTGCGGGACAGAGACATGGGATTCGTCTGCAAAAACAATGGCATGATCGGGAATGAATTCGAAGAGCGTGGGGGGCGGCTCGCCCGGTGCACGGCCCGTCAGATAGCGCGAATAGTTCTCGATCCCGTTGCAGACGCCCGTGGCCTCCAGCATTTCGAGGTCAAAGTTGGTGCGCTGCTCCAGCCGCTGCGCCTCAAGCAGTTTGCCCTCGCTCACGAGCTGGTCGAGGCGGATTTTCAGCTCTTTTTTGATGCCGATGATCGCCTGCTGCATGGTTGGTTTGGGCGTCACATAGTGGCTGTTGGCGTAGACGCGGATCTGGTCGAAAGTATCGGTTTTCTCGCCCGTCAGCGGGTCGAATTCCGTGATGGATTCCAGTTCTTCGCCAAAGAACGAGAGTTTCCAGGCGCGGTCTTCGAGGTGGGCGGGGAAGATTTCGAGGCTGTCGCCCCGCACGCGGAACGACCCGCGCTGGAAGGCCTGATCATTGCGGCGGTACTGCTGGGCCACCAGGTCGGCCATGACCTGGCGCTGGTCGTACATAGAGCCGGTTTTCAGATCCTGGGTCATCGCGCCATAGGTTTCGACGGAGCCGATGCCGTAGATGCACGAGACCGAGGCCACGATGATCACATCGTCGCGTTCCAGCAGCGCCCGGGTGGCCGAGTGGCGCATCCGGTCGATCTGTTCGTTGATCTGGCTTTCTTTCTCGATGTAGGTGTCGCTGCGCGCGACGTAGGCCTCGGGCTGGTAGTAGTCGTAGTAGGACACAAAATATTCGACGGCGTTGTCCGGAAAGAAGCCTTTGAACTCACCGTATAACTGCGCGGCGAGTGTCTTGTTCGGCGCCAGGATAATCGCCGGACGCTGGGTCTCTTCGATCACCTTGGCCATGGTAAAGGTTTTGCCGGTGCCTGTAGCTCCCAGCAGCACCTGATCCCGCTCACCGGAGGTGACGCCATCGGCCAGTTCGGCAATGGCAGTGGGTTGGTCACCGGCCGGTTCAAATTCAGTGGCCAGCACGAATTTCCGGCCGCCTTCCAGCTTGGGGCGGTCGCGTACATCGGGCGCAGGATTGGAAAGAACAGCGTCAGAACTGTCAGTGTGAGCGTAAGACATATGCAGATTCCCCGGGGTTACTGCCAAGGTGTCATGTTTTGTCAGGGGTTCAAGGGGCCGGCGCAGCAATCCTGACAGGAAATGGCAGGAGGTGCGTGGCGGTTCAGTTGTCTTTGACCGCAGGGTTCAGGACATCATGAAGATCAGCTTCATAGGCGGTCCTATCCGGAATTTCGATGTCTGCAGACATGTCCCGGATGATCTGGTTCATCCCGACGACATGGGAGTTGCCGACCTTGCAGATGAGATTTTCACCGGTGGCTGTCAGTCCTTCGACTGGATCATACATGAGTTTTGCGCGCAGCATGCTATAGTCGCCCGAGGGGGGCCAGAGAGACCCCGTGAACGCTGCCCGGCTCCTCCTCCAGTGCGGGCGACGGAAATCAGCCTGTTGTTCCGGAGCCGGAGATCATCACAGCTGAAGGTGGTGACGTCGTCTGATGTTCAGGTCAGCAGCCCCAGTGACCGGAAGGACGCCTCGCTGTTTTTGCCGATGATCACATGGTCATGGACCCGCGCATCGATGGCCTCGCAGGCGCGCACAATCGCGTCGGTCATGGTGATGTCAGAATCGCTGGGTGAGGGGTCGCCGGAGGGGTGGTTGTGCACGAGGATCAGCGCAGCAGCGTTCAGTTCGAGGGCACGTTTCACAACTTCGCGCGGGTAGACGGGCACGTGGTTGATGGTGCCGCGCGCCTGTTCCTCGTCGGCGATCACAACGTTTTTGTTGTCCAGAAACAGAATGCGGAACTGTTCGGTGTCACGGTGCGCCATTGAGGTGCGGCAATAATCGATCAGGTCGTCCCAGCACGACAGGACGCAGCGCTGCAGCACGCGGGCCTGCGCCATACGCTGGGCAAATGCCTCGACGAGGCGCAGCTGGAAATACACCTTGCGGGTCGTGCCTTTGACCTGCAGCAGGCGGTGTTCCGAGGCGGCGACAACCCCGTTGAGATCGCCGAAAGTTTCCAGCAGTTTCTTGGCGAGCGGTTTGACGTCAATGCGTTCGATGGCATTGCACAGCAGCAGTTCGAGCAGTTCGTATTCGGGCATCGCGGCGTGCCCGCCGGACAGAAACCGTGTGCGCAGGCGTTGCCTGTGGCCGACATAGTGCGGAGAAGGGCCGCCGCCGCGGGTCGCAAACTCTCCGGGTTGCAGCGACCGCGTTTCAGCCCAGGCCGGGATGCGGCGGTCCAGATCCTCAAGCCCGCGCAGGGCTTCTTCGGAAAATCCATGCTTCTGATTGCTCACCTGGTACTCCTTCCTGCGTGCAGGCACCGAAAGATATTCCCTGGTCATGGTTAGCGAATGGTTAAAATTGTCAGGCCGGGCGCCCGATTTCATCAAACCGGGTAAAAGTTGAACAGGCAGGACAATTTGGCGTCTTGCCTGACGGGCCGAAATCTCTGATATACTGCCCTGAGCCAGTCCGGGAGCCAGAAGATGCGCGCACGAATCTACAAGCCTGCAAAAACCGCCATGTCGTCGGGCATGGCCAAGACCCACGCCTGGGTCCTTGAGTTCGCACCGGCCTCGTCGCGCGAGGTTGATCCGCTGATGGGCTGGACCTCTTCGGACGACATGCAGAGCCAGGTGCGCATGCGCTTCCGTACGAAGGAAGAAGCGGTGGAATATGCGCGGGACAACGGAATCGACGCTGATGTGCTGGAGCCGAAGAAACGCAGGCCCAACATCCGTCCCGGCGGATATGGCGAGAACTTTGCCACCAGCCGCCGCGGTGCCTGGACCCATTGACGCGGCCTGATGTGCTCCGCGTTGCAGCGCAGGACCCGGATGTTGCGGCGCTGCTGGAGCGGCATTTTCAGCTGATGCGGTCTCAGTCGCCCCCTGAAAGCTGCCATGTGCTGCCGGCAGATAACCTGGCCGACCCCGACATTACGCTGTTCGCGATCCGTGAAAAGGAGAATGCCGTTGCCATTGGTGCGCTGCGCCGGTTCGGTCAGGCTGATGGCGAGCTCAAATCGATGCACACAGCTGCGGAGCATCGCGGCCGGGGGCTGGCGCGTCACCTGTTGCAGGGGCTGATCCGTCACGCCGCGGGCGAGGGGGTCCGGTCCCTGTGGCTGGAAACCGGATCGGGCCCGGAACACGCGGCGGCACGGGGGCTTTATGCTGCTGAGGGCTTTACGCCCTGCCCACCCTTCGGTGATTACAGCGAGGACCCGCTGAGCATTTTCATGACCCGCCGGATCTGAGACTTGCACGCGGCGCGCACCTGCGGCATGTACGGGGCAGCGGTCCCTTAGCTCAACTGGATAGAGCAGCTGACTTCTAATCAGCAGGTTGAGGGTTCGAGTCCTTCAGGGATCGCCATATTAAACTCTCCACGATTTTTTCTCCTGTTTTACAGATGGTTAAAAAGGTGTGTCCCGGTTTTGGGTGGGCGTGTCCCATTTTCAGGCCTCCCCAACCAGTAACTTGACCATGCGCTCGCGGTCGGCTGCGCGTGTGTAGCGCTCAACTTCTGAGAGGCTCATGTGGCCGGCCATCGCCGCGATCTGATGGGTGGAGGCCCCATTTTCAGCCCAATAAATGCAGAATGCTTTGCGCAGTCCGTGGAGTCTGGCTTTCATTTCAGCTTCGGCGGCGGCATCCCGGAACATGTTGCCTAAGCCTGCGGCGGACATCTTCTTGCCGCGGGAGGACAGAATGAACGCTGGTGCGATGTCAGGTGTCCTATCGATCACCGCGCGCAATTCCGGTGAAAGCGGAACCCTTGCTTTGACATTACTCTTTTGCCTCACATAGACCAGCAGATCTCCTTCGAGGTTCTTTCGGCTAAGCTTAGCTAAGTCCACGCGAGCCGCTCCGGTATAGAGCGCGAGATCAAATATCAGCCTTTCGCGGGTTCCAACCGGCCAACGGTTCTGGAAGGAAGCTATGTCTTCAGCATCCGCTACCGCAAACCCTTTCGTTTTCGGCCTGTCGAGCTCGATACCAGAAAGAGGATTTTTGGGTAAAAAACCGAGGCGCTTGACGTGTTCAAAGACCGGTTTCAATGCTTTGTAGTCATTGACCGCGCCGAAACCGCCCTTAGCGTAAAGCGCTCTTTCGATCGCCTCACTTGTTATTGTCTTAAGCGGCCTATCACCTTGTGTCTTGCGGTACCGGGCAAAGATGGCCAGTCGGTTACTCTTGGTGGTTTCCGAGTATGTCTGCCATTTTTTTTCGCCTGAGGTGTAGAGATCGACAGCCCAGGAAAATGTTCCAGCAGACGGGGTATCAGTCCCTTTGGGCATGTCCTGCCAGCGGGCGTGCTCAGCGGCCCATGCGGCCAGCACCTTGGGGTCGGTCGGGTGAAGGCCATGAACACCCAGAGAGCGCTCTACATCTCCGCGCCGGTAGGTGTGGAACCACCGGCCCCGGCGCAGCTTGGAACGAAGATAAGGCAATTTTTTCATGGCGCATCACCAGAGAAGGGCTGGCCTTCCCATTCACTGACCGCGCTGTCTCGCTCGGGGTAGTCAAATGTCACTCCGTCCGGTCCCACGCCCTTGATCCGGACACCAGGGCACAGATCACGGGCGACACGATACGCCTCCTCGATCTGGCGCTTAGTCGGCATTGAAGGGGAGCGGGGGCTCGGCATTATTTTTCCCCCTTTGCCCGTTCAATGCGCTCAAGGTGCTTGTTCCATCCATCACAGGCCTCAGCTACGCTTGATAACGCGTCGTAGGCATCGTCTGGAAATTCAGGGAAATCATCCTCTGTAAGTTCGATCTCGAGTGCATCAGCGGCCTTGATGACCTTGCGCGCTGCAAGCGATGCGTTGGCCATTATTATGCGCCCAAGTGCATAGTCCGGATTTTCAATCTCTACCTTGCGGATATCGGGGCCGTTCTCACCGTCGAAAATTTCAGTCCGATCTAAAAGGCCCAAGGTTTCTGCGGTATTTTCGCCAATCCCTTGCATCATTCTGGGGATGCCCCAGACCGAACCTGCGAGAAACTCTTGGCTCATGGTGTACTCGTCACGGCTCCCATAGGCGATAGACCCTATTGCTACCCAAGTGTCTTCATCCGGAATCTCGCGAGTCAGGGGATACGCGTCCAGCCAATGGGTCGTCAGCGCTACTCTGAGAGCAATAACGGCGCTTTCAATTTCACATCCACCGTTGTCGATCAGGTCAAGCATGAGCCGCATGAGGAATGCATCGTTCAGTGAATACTGACCCCAGCCCTCTTCTTTCTTAGAAAAGGGAACCTGGCCTCGCGTCAGCATTGTATCGAACCGACGCGGCTCAATATCAACCACAACACAGAAAGCTTTACGTCTCATTTGGAAAATCCTTCACTTGACGAAATTTACACCCGACAAGGAAATACGTCAAGCGAAGGAAAATAAGAATTTAAACTTTTTTGATCTGTCGATACGCTTCGATTTCCGCCGTGACGCCCTGCATCACGTCATCAATGTCAGCACCGGTTTGCGTTACCAACTTGAGGCCAGCGGTCAGTAGAGTCTTTTCGTGGTCGTCAAACTTGCCCAGCAGTTCGGCCCACTTTTCCACCTCAGGGGTGATCCGGTACTTTTCTCGATAGACGGCCAGCGGCCCGCAGACTCTGCCAGACGTGAACCAATCAAGGCTCAGACCCTCGCGTCCGCAGAACTCGATAAGTTCATCGGTCATCAACAGCGAGTCGGGTTCATCTTCGTCATAGGACAGCGGTGGAGGTGTCAGCTCAAAGTGAGCGCAGAACCATGCCAAACGCCCATCAGGCGTGGTCATGTCCGCGTCGTCCTCGCGGTAGACTGTGTAGCTGAGACCGGGTGTTTCGACGTGCGTAGGTTTGGGATGTGTCATTTGGTTTCTCACAGTTTGGCTTGTCACGGCCGTATCAGCGGCGGGCTGACACCGGGGCGTTGACAACTTCCTGTGAGAGAAGCCGAACGTATTTACCTAGCGGCTATTGTATTTCGTTCGCACCCCGGCAATATACCAGTGTACGTTCCGCCGCCAAGCGGTCACGTCAGTTCGCTGCCATCCGCGCCAACGGATGAAACCCTAGTCAGGTGTTGCAGCTATCACAGTCCGGGTTGTCACGCCCGCCGATACTGTGCCTGAAATCCGTTTGTTATGGAAGCCCCCCTTTCAGGGGTTTTGTCTCGGTTGACGGCCGCCACGAAAGACACCACCATTACACGGCAAGTTAGTAACTAATTAGTATTGGAAGGACAGGCAAGTGGCTGATCAAACAGTGAAAATTACAAATCTTGATGAAAACACCAAATCGAGTACGGCTTACCGAATGGCAGTGATGCTGTGGCAAGGTGTCAATGACGGGTACAATCCAAGAAGTGCAGAGGAAATCACAAAGTTTCTGAAGCTCGTGGATAATTGTAGCCAAAGCCTTCAGGGGTTTGACCGAGAATACGATGCTTCCGAATTTCTCTGAGATCTGGTGAAAATGACCCCGCCCGCCACAAAGGAGACGAAAGGCGGGCAGGGTCTGAGAGGGCTCTTTGGCGACAGGACAAAGATCGCCTGAGGCCCTCCCTAGTACATCCCGATAATGCCTGTTGCTGTGGTGCCAGTGCTGAAAACGCGCGAGACGCGAACGGGAATCATCTGTCCGGCTTTCAGCGATACAAACGTGGCCTGCGATCCATCCTTTGCCCGCACCGCGAGATCGCCGCCGCCGCCCACATAGAGTGCCCGCGTCACCTGTGCCAGATCTTCGCTGTCAGAGGGTGTCACTGCCTCAAGGCCTTCGCAGGGGCTTTCAAGAGACGGTTTAATATTCTCGAATTGGTCAGCCATTCTCGGCTCCTTTTCTGTCAATGTCGATGAACTTCAGAGCTATTGCCGGGTCGATCCCTGCCTCTTGTGCGGCTGCAAGCGCCTGCACTAAACCCATGGCCGCGCGGGCACGTCCGCCAGCGTCGAAGGCTTGCAAGGGCCGCATCACGTCCAGCGTGACCGTCGATCCCAGCTTTTCACTGGCCTCTTGGGCTATCATGCCGGCCACAGGTTGGAGGCACCATTGGGCGAGGTGCCGTTGACACTCGCGCACCATTGGCCCGGTGGTAGCTATATTGCTCAGACCGGGCAGGACGCCATAAACCATTTCTATGGACGACTTGGCCGATGCCAGCGTTTCCTTGGTCATGGTCTTGGAAAGGTCGGGCCCCACGTCTGAGGGCTTGAGGTCCGTCTGAGGCGCCGGACCACCCGCCGCCGTCACATTGACCGACTCCCGCACCAGAACCTTGCCCCGGAACCCACGGAACCCACGGGCGAGGTCGCTCATGTCTTGGTCCGGGGCCTCAGGGAACGGGATAACCGACGATCCCAAGGGCGCGTTTGCGTAGACCTCTGACAGAGCCGTCTCAAGCGTCTGCAGAAGTCCAGCCGTCAATCGCGCCCGCCGCAGTGGCGATTGCCCGACATAGGGCATACCCATATCAGAGCCGACGCGCAGGTGCAGCACCTCACCCGCCAAGACGGTCATGGTGCGCCCGCCCGCCGTGTCAGGGATGCCGACGCGGTAAGCCGTAGGCCGCGAATTACGGGTGGTCAAATCCCAATCAGAACACGGCAACAGCCCGTCTTCCTCGACCACAAACACCGCCTCGCCCCGCAGGGCCAGAGCGCGGGCCGCAAGCCCCAGCATGGCCGGGGTCAGCATGTCCGTGCCTTCCACATCGGCGAGGCTCAAGCCCCCTTCCCAGAGGCTTACGCAGCCTTGGACGGTGCCGGTGAGCTCGGCAATGCCGTCAACGCCAGTAATGTAGTCGGCGCGGGCCTGCATCACCTGCGTTGTGTAGCCGGTACCACTGGATCGGGTTTCGATCTTCTCTTTGCGTTTGAATGGCCACATGATTACGCCCTCCGATAAGGGCGCAGCAAATCAGCCGCACCGCTCAGTTCCAAAGCCCGCGCCGCCCACATACGCGAGCGGTCATAGCTTTCCTGAATTTCGCCACCGATATTGACCGAATGCGCATGGTGTGACGCATGGCCGCTCATCATGCCGTCTTTGGCTATCTCAACAGAGTATTCCGCGAGCCGCCGATAGGCTTCTGAGACAGGCGCAGGTAAATCGCCACCGCCCACTTGAGCGGTGATGCGAAAGTGACCGCATGAGGTCAGAAACAGGCCCAAAGGACCGTCCCGCAGGTTGTCGACCATCCAAGCGCCGTCCTCCCATTTCTCTGCTGTGTGGGACAGAATGGGCTTGAGCGGCGGTTTCCAGCCTTGTCCTTCAAAGCCTTCAATGATCCATATCACTTGCCGCTCAGTGAAGCGGTGCGCGGTGTAGCTTTCGATCCGTGCCCAAATCGCGCCAGCGTCCAGCCCGGCCGCCTTTTCTGACAGGCCTGAGGGCACAGTCGGGTAGCTGGCCGGGGTCGCCTCGTCTTCTTGCAACAGGTCCACCATCACCGCCACCTCGCGCTTACATGTTGCCGAGGTTTGGGCAGGATCAGCGGCCCCTTGTCGCGTTCCTCGATTTCGGTTTCGTCATAGGCGGGCCGCGTCACCGCCGAGAGTTCAAACAACACCGCCGCCGAGATGATCCGAATAAGGGCGTTGCCCTCAGACGGATCTTCCTCGATTGTTTCTTCTGCATCCGGCACCGCCTCGGGTGGCGGGATACGGAAACCGGGCGAGATGCCGATAATCAGCCCCGCCGCAAAACCCGCTAGGAAGTCTTGCACCCAAGAGGCGCGCTGGATTTCCACCGTAAGGATTGCATCGAATATCAAAGCCTCAGGCGTATCGGTCAGCATAAGTGTTCCGTTTTTCCGGCTGGCCAGCGGGTGATCGAAACTGTGCCCCAAGAGGAAATGGATTTCCCGGTCAGGATCATCCACCGCGAACGAAAACGCCCCCGGTGCAAATTGCTCTTTGCGGGGGCGGCGTCCATTGCCGCCCGCCGACAGGACCGCGCGCTTGCCGTAAGGAAAGCGCCCGCGCAAACGGCGGGTGCCATCCCCTTCACGGCGAAGCTCAAGCCCCTTGAAAATGGCACCCTTGTCCATCACTGCACCCCGGTCAGGATTTCAAGCTGGACCCCGCGGGCCACAGTCACGTCCATGGTGGTCAGCGCAGTCAGGCGCAGTTGGCCAGATTTGGCGTCCGAATACGGATCACGGATGACGTCCACAGCGCCCCACATGCCACAGAACACCGGTGCCACACCGTTGGTGTTGGTGGTCAGCAGGGCACTGGATGCGACCGGTGAGCCAGAGGGGGCCGCGATCCCATTTGTTGTCAACTGGACATTTCCGATCTTGGCGACAAGGCGGTCCCATTCGGAGATCGATGTGCCGCTGATCAGGCTATCATCCATTTCATCGTAGATTTCCGGCCGGAGCAGAAGATTGACGGCACCGGGACCGCTCGCAGCGTTGGCTGTCATGAAGCGCACCGCAGCCTCCCGAAAAATTGCATAGTTTGCGGCTGCGTCGATTGCGGTTTCTGTGATCCCGTAGGTGGACGCACCGGGGAAGATCCCCAGAGGCTCACCGCTGGACCCACTGCCCAAGAAAATCGCCCGGTCGGTCTCTTGCTGGATTGCCGCACTCATATCGCGCCGCACCGCTTGCTCAAGCCCTTGGCCCGCCTGTTTCAGGGCCTTGCGGGTGATCTTCATTTGAACGCCTAGCGTGTGGTCGGGCGTCATCGGGCGATCAACCGTGGTGTAAGCCTGAGGCCCCGGCACTTCGCCCGTCTCAGACCCGGCCCAGCCCGGTTGCGCGCCGCCCGTGGCCACGGGGTATTCGATCTCGCCCACGCCCACATTGATCATCCGACACCCCATTTGGGTGGCACTGGAATTGGCAAAGAGCCTCTCAATCGTCGGCATGGTGCGCACGGGGTCGGGAACGCCGCCCGCAAGAGTTTCGCCGGCACGTGTTTCCAGAGCTTCAAGCGGGACCGGGATACCTTGGAAGCCGCCCGCGTTGCGCAGCTCCTCCACCATCTCAGCCGTGGCCCCGTCCAGCTTGCGACCCTCATCCAAGGCCAGCGCGACTTGGCGCACCTCGAATTTCCCGGCCATCTCTGCCCATTCTTTGTCAGAGCGGGTTTCGAGTTCGGCCCCGGCCTCGCGCCGCTCATCATCTTCCGCGATAAGCGCCGCACGGTAGCGGGTTTCGTTGGTCCGATATTCCTTGTCCAAGTCATCCATGGACCGAGTTTCGTCCTCAGACGGTTCAGGCTTGGCTGCCAGTTCCGCAAGTTGCTGGCGGATTTCCGACTGGCGGCGGGTGATCTTCACTGAATCAAGCATGATCTATCCTTTCTGCTCGATAGGGTTTTGCTGCATCTGGCGCAGCAGATTGCGCCATTGCTGGCGTTTGGGAGGGAGCGCCTTGTGCCCCACCTCAATTCGGGTTTTCCGGGCGTGACACCGCCCGCATAAGATCTGTAAATTCGACAAGACATAGGCGAGGTCAGGCCTGTCCCGGACCGGCTCGATGTGGTCACACTCAAGCCCACGGCGCGCGCCGCACTGGACGCACTGCCATCCATCCCGCTCAAGCGCCTGCTTCCGCAGGTATTTCCAGCGTTGGGATTTGATCACGCGCGACGAATGGCGCTGATAATCGCGGCGTTTCTTGCTCAGCCCCATGCGATACGTCCTCCCTTGTGAGCGGGCCTGCCCATGATCCGCGCGCCCTCTGCCACGGCCAGGACGGCCGCACATGCCGCGTCGATCCGACCCATAGACCGGCCTTTGACGATTTTGGAATTACCCGCCGGGTCGATAAATACCGCCGCCTCACCAATAGCGTGGCGCAACAACATGCTTTCCGAAACGTGCAGTTTGCCGTCGAAGACGTAGCGGCGGAACCGCTCCACGTCCTCAGACCCATCTTTGAACCCCATGCCGCGCCACACCACAGGGGCACGGTTGCCGATCTCAAGGAGGGCGTCAGACAGTTGGCCCTCTTTGAAGCGGTCCGCAACGATGGACGCGACTTGCTCACCCTCAACATGGCCGATCACCCGGCGCAGCCATTGCGTGGGTTGCACCGTCTTTTGGCCCATCAAGGCCAGTTCCTTGCGCTTGTGCATTTGGCTGTAGAGGTCGCCCACCGCGTCCGCCTGCCCACGGGCCTCAAGCGTCGGCACCGTGCCGAACGCGCCCCACGCCTCAAGCCGCCCCGTCTCAGGCCAGAGATAGGCGGCGGCGCTCATCGAAGCCGTTTCGCCAAGGTCCAGCCCGATCACCACTTGCCCTTGCCGGGGTGGCAAGTCTTGGGTTTCACATTGCAGCCATTCGTTGAGGTCCAGAAGCGCGTCCCGGTTGTCCTCTGCCACCCGCTCATTGCGCGACAACAGGCGAAACCTGGACAGGGCAGACCCGCCCCGCGCCAAGGCCAGCGCCGCGTCTTCTTTGAGCCGCGTCATGGTGGGGCCGATCCCATGCTTGGAACCGGGGTTGGCAATCAGCAGACTGTCCAGGTCGTCCACCGGCAAGTTGGGGGTGGGACGGTGCTCTTGCCGGTAGACGCCCGGTGCATCCCGATCCAGCCAAAGACTGAAAGGATGCATATCGTTCGGCGCAGAGGTGGAGATAATCAGCGCCTTGCCGTCACGCTTGGACAGGCCCGTAAGCAACGCGGCTTCCAATTCGTCGCCAGCCGCCAAGGGCCAGTGGCCCCGCTCATCCAAGACGGCCAGCGTGGGGCTGGACCCAAGGGCAGACTTACCGTCCGCCGAGATTGCCTTGAGGATATGAGGCCCGTTGTGGTCGTCATACTGTATTTCAAACCGGGGCTGGCGGCGGATCGTGATATTCGCCTGCACGTCCTCAGGCAGGGTGCCAATGAAAGATGCGGTGTAGTTCCAAGCAATCTTGGCTTGATCCTGTGTCCGGGCTGCAATGATGATTTCCCGCTCAGCCGCGTCAGACCATGCCCCCACCAATTCACCAGCGCAGAGCATGGCCGAGATTGCCGACTTGCCGTTGCCGCGCCCCACGCTCAGAACGCCCACGTTCACTCCGTCCGCAAATGCGCCGTCGATGAATCGGTTTTGATACGGCGCCAGTTTGATCGACCGGCCAGCCAAGCGGCCAGTAGGCACCGAAAGGGATCGACAGAAACGTTTCACCAGTGTGGAGGCTTTCATAATGCCCCCCTTTGCTTAGCAATCTTGCGGAGAATCTCGGGCCATTCCATCAGGGCCCGTTGCATGAAAAACCGGCCGGGGCGGTTTATCGTCCTTCCGCCCGAGACCGTTTGTGTGAAGCCACCTTCGACACCAACTGCGTAGGGTGCAGTCCAACCAACGGTTATTGTATCTCCGGTTTTCGCACTCCGAATAGCCGCCTCATACGCGTCTCTACCTTCACCAACTCGCTTGCCATTAAGTTCAACGACCAGCGAATTCTTGAGACGCCCAGTGACTTCTGGGACGCCATCTTGAGCCACCGTGGTGACCTCCACCACGGATTCGAGGAGGACTTCGTGCAAAAGCCTTTTCTGTTGATCTGACCACTTGCGTATTTCTGATGCCTTAATCTTAGCCATCATCAAGCCCTCCCGCTGTGTGTGGAAGGAAAGGCCCGACCCCCGACCCCCTACCCAGATAGTCCCCGGGCATTGGGACCAGATCAGCCAAGCCCTTAAGCAGGGTTGCATCGCATCGGTCGAAACGGGCTTGTTCGCACCAGTGCATCAGTGCGGGTAGCCTTAGCGTATTGCCCCCCTTAGGGGGCAAAGCTACTGATGCACTGATGCAGCCCGTTGTTTGCATCGGTGCATCGGTGTGCATCAGTGCGGCTTTTGGACTGTTGCAAACGCTCATTGATTGGCCCATTCACCCACCTCCAAGCATGGTCTTTCGATGCGGTTTTCGTCTTTGATCCGGACCTTGATCAGTGCGCCGGACTTGAGCCACGCCTCGATCATTTGCTTGATCCGCTTGCGGTGTGAGGCCACGTCGATGCCCAACATTTCGGCCACAGTCAGGCCTGCCCATAGGTCGCCCGACTTGTCTGAGTAGCGCAGTGCCTTGCCCTCTAACGCGCGCTGGACAGTCAACAGATCATTGACCGAGATACCATCAAACGCATCCGGCCATTCCCACACCTCAGCCACGCCCACGTCATCACCATTGGCCAGATGCACGGAGGCCATGCGCCGCCATACACGCTTACCCACAGGCGCAAGATTGGCCTTGTCACGCGATACTGCGAAATAGGTGGCAGGGTCGTCCTGTACCCCTGCCTCAATCTTGAGGTCGTCACTCATCTTGTTGAGCACGCGACCAGAGCGGGCAGCACCCAAGAGGGCGGTGGCGCCCCGTGCACTTTCCGTAGTCGCTTCCTCGCCATTTGTCTTGCGGGTGTGGTGGACCAACTCGATCGCGCAGTTGCAATGATCAGCCAGCCTCGCCCACTCTTTGGCGATAAGGTCAATAGCACCGTTGTCGTTTTCGTTGACCCGGTGGGATGAAACAAAGGGGTCGATCACAAGAACGTCTATTTCCCGCACCGCGATTTCCTTCGCCAATGCTTTGAACTCTGGCCTTATGATCTGAATGCCATCACGGCTCTGCACCGCCGTGCTTAGCGCGCGTTCCCGGCCCGTATCCAAGAAAAGACGCCCGTCGATTTCGTCAGGGCTAACACTGTGGTGCTGCATCGCCGCGATAATCCGGCGGTCTAATTCGTCCCTTGTGTCCTCAAGATTGTAGATCCACACTTTGAGGTTTTCTGCCGTCCAATCGCCCAAAAGTTCCCGGCCTGAGACCATCGCCAGTGCCTCGCTGATCGTCAGAGATGACTTGCCCACACCGCCATGTGCAACTGTCACCGATACTTGTTTGCGGATCAGGTGACGCCCGTAGAGCCATGGGCGCGGGGCAAGAGTTGAAGGATCGCGCCAGACAAACGCAGTGGGCAAGCGGTCGTCACGCCCGTGCGGAAACTCCGCACGGTGCGCATCCAGTTGCGTTGCCATGTCTGCAAAATCTCGCATCAATCTGCTCGCCTCCCCTGAATGAACTCAAAAAAGGCTTCTTTGCGCGGACGGGACATGGCGTTGAAGCAAGCGAGGCTATAGGCGTCGAGGGCTGCAGGTTCCGCCATGTCCGCCCAAAATGCCGCTTCATCCATGTAGCTGAAAAGCGGCGGGATAGGCGGGCACGTCCGTTCAGGCAAAACCGAGTTCGCAACATCTACTACCATTTCTGGAGGCAGGGCCCGGAGTACAGCCCAAGCCATGGCGAGACGCTGTTGCATCGTCGTCCTGGCCGACAATACCAATGTGAGGCCATGCCAATTGTCGGCGTTCATGTTCAAAACAAGGCAATAGCTGACCACTTTTGAAACGCGTTTGGCAGCTTCTGGCGGAATTTTTTCCAAGAAATCTGTCATATCAACATTCCCCAATGCGTTGCCAAAATGGGGAAGCATGCGATATAGTCGCCGCATATACAGACGCCTTCGAGAACGTCTTCAGCCCCGGTTGCGATTGCCGTCGCGCCGGGGTTTTCGTTTTGGTTTTCTCCGGAGATGTGTCCCGAAGGGGTTTCTAACTCATTGTTCCGATTAGAGCCGGAAAGCACGTTCGTGTCCCGGGCTATAAACTGATTTTCCTCAGAGAATCCCTGTTTGTGGCATTCCTTCAGGGATCGCCAGTTTTTCTGATGAGAGCCATTTGCCGGCGACAGGCCTCGTGCGGCGGATTTGCCTGGATCCGGCATCAGGTGGAAGCCGTTTCCAGACACTGCAGGATACGTTGCACAGCCCGCAGAGCGCTGCAAAATGGGCCTCTCAGGTCGCTGCTAGCGCCAATTACTTTGCTGAGCTGTTCCAACTGCTGCTTCCGCCGCACAGCTTTGGTGTCAGACAGGGCCGAAAACAGGTCTGATTGCGACCGGGCGGTATCGGTTGGGGCATTGCGTGTGTCGTCCATGACGTTGTTTTTCGCCACAAAGCCCGCCGACGTTTGCCTTCAGATGGTCGCCCGCGACGACGCACGGACAGTAGAGATCGGGCGTAAGGACAAAACCCCTCGCTGTTTCGGCTCCTGTCGGGCCGCAGCATTCTGCCGCCCGGAAACGCACGTGATGATTTCATTGTCTTTGGGCAGAACCAGGTCGCTCAGACAGTTGCCTCTTCTTTGGCAAACGTTTCGTCCACCTTAGTTCACGCCCTCGGTTTTCAGATTTAGGCGACCACTGCAGCGCTCTGATCAAGCAGGAGGCATCGGCTGCTCTGATGTCCGGTCGGTTCGGTCAGTATCAAGCGTCCGTGCGGTGCCTGCAACGCGTACTGACGCCCCCCTCGTTCCGTCCAGTGATACCTCTATGAGCGACGGGCTGCCCATATCCTCGCCCTGGCGGATGGTGAAGCTGCCGCCGTGAGGCCAATCCATATCGCGCAGGTAGCCGGCAAATGCCGCCGCTGCGGCACCGGTTGCGGGGTCTTCGAGGACGCCGCCCGACGCGAATGCATTGCGGGCCACAAACGAACGGGCGTCGTTGATGAAAACAAGCATGATCGTCACAATGCCATGGCGGCGCATCATAGTACGCCCCCGCTCCAGATCGTACTGCATTGCTGCGAGCTGTGTGCGTTTTTTCAGCGGCAGAACAATGTGGTCTGCACCGCCGTGGATATGAGCCGGGGCCAGACGCTGGTCCAGATCATCGTCCTGCAGGCCGAAAAGCGCCATGGCGTCCCGGTGCTCTTCCGGTGTCAGACTGCGGCTGCGGGTCGGCGGTGAGGCCAGCGATGCTGCCATGGTCTCTGCAGTAGTCTCGGCGTGCACCGTGATGGTTGCGTCATTCAGTTCCAGCGAATAAGCGCCGGCGCCGTTACGCTGCCCTAAAGCGGCACCCAGCGCGATGGTTGCATGACCGCAGAAGGGTACTTCGGAGCCGGGTGAGAAATAGCGCACGCGCCAGGCATGTTCTGTGTCATCCTGCGCGTGGGCAAAAGCGGTTTCTGAATAGCCGATCTCCGCGGCAATCCGGGCCATTTCCTCTGTGCTGGCAGCTTCTTTCAGCAGCACAACACCTGCCGGATTTCCACCCTCTGATCCCTGACTGAATGCTGCAATACGCTGAATATTCACGACTGTCTCCTGTGTTTGACTGGCGCAAGTTTATCGCAGTCAGGCAGCCGGTGTCCCCGCAGGGCCAAAGGCGGAAAGCGCTATCTTCTTTCATTTCGGTGCTCTCGTTAATACGGTGCATTCATGGTGAAAGAACTTGATCAGACCGACCTGCAGATCGTCGCGATTCTGGAGGCACATGGCCGTACCAGCCTCGCAGAGGTTGGAAAATCGGTCGGTCTGTCGGGGCCGGCTGTGGGTGAACGGCTGCGCCACCTCCAGGAAAAAGGCTGCATCACAGGCTTTGGCGGGCGTATTGACCTGCGTCGGTTCGGCTACACGATCCAGGCGCTTGTGCGTATCAAGCCACGCAGTGGCCAGCTGCATATCGTCGAAAAAATGATCGAGGAGCAGCCGCGTTTCACCGCATGTGACAGGGTGACAGGCGATGACTGTTACGTCGCGCGTCTGCTTCTGCGCGATATTGCGGAGCTGGATGATATTCTTCTGCCGTTCCACGACCGTGCGGAAACGAATACCGCCATCGTCAAATCCTCAATATTTGCGGACCGCCTGCCGCCGCTGGACGGAAGTTAACAGATGCATCACAAGGCAAATTTCCGGGGTGCGGGCATGGAGGAGTGTCCGGTGCCGTATCGGAGTCACCGCACCGGAATCGGTGTGGCATGAAGGTGGAAATCACATCAGCTCGGGGCTTTTCAGACACCGAACTGCGGCACGCGATGAACTGCGCGTTTTCAGATTATGTGGTTCCGATGCACCTGAGCGAAGAAGCCTTCGCTTTCGTGCTGCGCCAGCGGGGGCTGGACCGGGACGCCTCGCGCGTGGCTCTGGTGGCGGGCCGGATCGAAGCGATCTGGCTGATGGGTCTGCGGCGGGACTGCGCGTATCTGATTTCCAGCGGTACATCACCCGGCAACAGGCGGCAGGGGATTGCAGCACAGCTTGCAGCAGACTGCCTTTCTGGCCTCAGGTCCGGCGGAGCTCAGCGTTTCCGGACGGAGGTGATCATCGGTAACACCCGCGCGTTCGAACTCTACCGATCCCTGGGAATGAAAGTGCTGCGCACTCTGGACTGCTACGACATACCCGAACCGGCGATGGCCGAACAATCACACCCTGTGCGCGAGGTGCGCTGGGAGGAGATCAGACAGGCGGCCACTGATCTCTGCGATGTCAGGCCGTCCTGGCAAAACAGTTCTGCCGCCATAAACGCCGTCGCCGGTGGTGTCCGCTGCTGGGCGGTTTCGGATGCACAGGGCCTCGCCGGGTATACTGCAGTGACGCAGGATAACGGATCACTGGCGCAGATCGGTGTGCGCCATGACCGCCGGTCGCAGGGCATTGGCACCAATCTGATAGCCGCGTGCCACACGGGCGGTACGATGCGTTTCGTCAACGTCGACAGCGCGTCTGAAGATCTCCGCGGATTCATGGCCGCGCTGAAGGCCGTCAGAACCGTGCGTCAGTACGAACTGGAAATGACGCTCTGAGACGCGTTATGGCGCTGATGGCTCCGTCTGACACGGCATCTCCCTGATCAAGGCTGGTGCGCAGGTTTAGCCGCCGCTTCGCCAACCAGCCGAAAAGATGCAAATCAGCCGCTCGATCCGCAGCACTTCTGACGTGTGTCCGGAGGGGCGGGCGCCTCGCCCGAGCTGTTGCAGGGCGCGCAGTCAGTATCTGACAGCTTTCTCCGGTCTGCACAGGTTCTGCACATCTTCTGCGCACGATCTGCCCGGCGCATATGAAATGACCGGGCACACATGTGATCGGCCTAAGGAGTAAAAATATGCCAGAACCGAAACTGATTTCCGGAGTTCCGGCGTCGCTCGCGATGGATGGGTGGTGGCTGGAGACCCGCACGCCACAGACGGCAGACCAGCCATCAGACCGACCGGATGGGAACCTGACCACCAGGGGGCAGATGACGCCTGTTGTCGTACTGATTGCGGTCGTCATCCTCGCTGACCTGCTGTTCTGGAACAGATCAGCAGGTGTGTCCGTGGCGGTTTTCGCCTGTGGCCTTTTCGTTCTGGCAGTTGTGTTGGGCAAACGCACAGCGGGCCTCGGTCGGGCAGCTCTCGTCCTGTTGGCCGGATGCCTGCCGGTCATTGAATACCTCCAGTTTTTATCCTTTGTTTTTCTGGTCCTGAGTTTCGCGACGGCGCTTATGCTGACACATTCTCCGACGCTGAGATGGGATGATGCGACCGCTGCAGGCATGGGTTTTCTGCGGCAGCTGCCTCTTTGCTGGTTGCGGTTGCCGGGGGTTGCGCTGTCGGGTCTGCAAAAAGCAGGGCAGAGCGCCGGACGGCGGGGACGACACACAGTCTGGTTGCGCAACTGGTCGTTTCCGTTGGGCGGAGCATTTGTATTCAGTGCACTGCTGATCGAAGCAAATCCGGTTCTAAACACTTTTTCTGCACCTGATCTCGACTATGCACGGTTTATGCAAAGAGCGCTTTTCTGGACAGGGTTCGCGATGATAGCCTGGCCGGTGCTGCGGGGGGATCGGGGCAAAGCGGTTGTCCTGCGGGGCATCGCCGTGCCGCTGTCCGGGTTCGGCATCAATGCAGGCTCGGTCGTGCGGGCGCTCTGGGTATTCAACGCATTAATCGGTGTGCAGACGCTGCTCGACTTTTCAGTCATCTTTGGCGGTACAGCCCTGCCGGAGGGCATGAGTTATGCGGAATACGCGCATCGTGGCGCTTATCCGCTGCTGGTGATGGCTATCCTCGCCGGAGCATTTGCGCTCGCTGCGACACCGTTTCTCGGCGAAAACCGGGTGATGCGGCCATTGTTGTTCCTGTGGCTGGGCCAGAATATCGTTGTCTGCGGGTCCGCTCTGATGCGGCTGGAACTCTATGTGGATGTTTATGGGCTGACGTATCTGCGGATATACGCACAGATCTGGATGTGCCTTGTGGCGGCGGGTCTTGCCCTGACAGTCTGGCAGGTGCACAGCGGCTACCCCACGACCTGGCTCGTTCGTAAATGCTCCATCCTGACCTGTGCAGTGCTGTATGGCACCTGTTTTGTGAATTTTGCGCAGATGATTGTGGATCACAACATGGCGCTGGCAGAACCGGATTTCTATTACCTCTGTGGTCTTGACCCGATTGGCGGCATGCACAGGCACGTCGCGGACGTTGCAGCAAAGGGTTACGAAAGCTACTGCGATCTGCGGGTTCCTCAGGTCCGGTACTGGCAGGAATGGGGCTTTCGCACCTGGCGGGCGTTGCCTTAGACTGACGGGAAACAACGTGGGCCGATACGTGAATATTCTGATTGTGGATGACGACCCCGGGTTGCGCAACGTGCTGACCGTTGCGCTGGAAAGGGAAGGGTATCAGATACAGACCAGAGCGAACGGGCAGGATGCCGTGTCCCATGTGTTTCGGGAAAACCCAGATCTTGTGATCCTGGACATCGGGCTGCCGGCGCTGGACGGGTTTGCCGTCTGCCGGCAGATCCGCTCGCGGTCACAGGTGCCGGTCCTTTTTCTGACCGCCCGGGAGGACGAGATTGACCGGGTGCTTGGCTTTGAGCTGGGAGCAGATGACTACGTCACCAAACCTTTCAGTCCGCGTGAACTGGTGGCGCGGGTCAGGGCCATCCTCAAACGTTCAGGCAACGCTGCACAGCAGCCTTCTGAACTTGTCGCGGGTCCGATTGTGCTCGCACCTGCGCAACGCCGTTGCAGTATCGGCAGGGATATACTGGCGCTGACCGGCACAGAGTTCAGGATCCTGGAACATCTGATGCAGTCACCTGACGCGATTGTACCCCGGGCCCGGCTGATCCGGGACATCTGGGGTGCCGCAAGTCCGGTGTCGGACCGGACGCTCGACAGTCACCTGAGGAATCTGCGCAACAAGCTGGCCAGGCATGCATGCGAAGGAATGATTGAAACGGTGCACGGGCAGGGCGTCAGACTGGTGTCTCCGGCATGACGCGCAGGTGGCGGCCCTCGCTGGGGTTCGTGCTGGGTGGCGCATTGTTCGGCACGCTGTTCCTTTCTTTTCTCGGGCTGGTTCTTCTGCGCTACATCGGGCCGGAGATCGGGTTTCGCTATGCTGCAATGATACTGGCAGTCTGCATTGCCGCCCTCACCGCTGTGCTGGGCTGGCTGCTGGTGCGCCTGCTGCTCAGACCGATCCGCGGGCTGGAGGCCTTTGCCTCGGCGCATGAAACCGGGGGGGACCCGCCGGCTCTGACGCACTTTGGTACGCGGGAAATCCACCATACTGCGGCCGGGGTGGTGGCTATGGCTGAGGCGCTCCGCGACAGAGAGACATCAATCCGGTCATACACAGATCACGTGACTCATGAGTTGAAGACGCCGGTCTCTGTGATCCGCGCAGCAACAGAACTGCTGAGCGATGGCCCGCAGGACAGTGCTGGGAACGGACAACTCGTAGTGCAGATTGATGAGGCCGCCCGGACCATTGAAAAGCAGCTGGGTGCCCTGCGGTCTGCGGCGCACGCGCGAGAGACACGCTATACCGGGTCTTGCACACTGGCTGATCTGGCAGATGATCTGACCGCAGCCCATCCCGGCATTGTGCTGAGAACTGATGGTGCAGCAGTGCCCTTTCCCATTGCGCGCGAAGGTCTGGCGATTGTCCTGCATCATCTTCTTCGGAACGCAGCGGAACATCGGGCTGGGTCAGTCCTGCTCAGCGCAGCAGATGAAGCGGGCCCCGTTCTGACCGTTTCCAATGATGGCGCGCCGGTCCTGGCACGTGATGCGGAAAGGCTGTTCGAGCCTTTTTTCACGACCCGGCGCGAAAGCGGGGGAACAGGCATGGGGCTGGCTATTGCGAGGAATGTCCTTGAGGCAAACAACGGCCAAATCGCATCGGTACCTTTGGAAGAGGGCGCCTGCTTCGTGATCCGGTTCCGGACAGGATGATCCACGCCATGACGTGAGAATCCACCGGCGGGTTTTAGAAGAATTAAAATCAGGGAATTGGGAGGCTTCCGGCGTTCAGCTGCGCTAGAGAAGAGGGAGTGTCCGGGCAGGAAGCCCGCCCGGACACCGTGTCGTATCAGGCGACCAGATCGAAGCGGTCGGCGTTCATCACCTTGGTCCATGCTGCAACAAAGTCGCGTACAAACTTCGCGCCGTTGTCGTCCTGTGCATAGACCTCAGCATAGGCCCGCAGGATCGAGTTGGACCCAAAGACCAGATCGGCACTGGTGGCTGTCCACTTGACGTCGCCGCTGGCACGATCACGGATTTCATAGGTTCCGTCTTCCATCGGTTCCCATGTGTTTGCCATGTCCGTCAGGTTGACGAAGAAGTCGTTCGTCAGCTGACCTTCGCGGTCAGTGAAGACACCGTGCTTTGTGCCGCCGTGGTTGACGCCAAGCACCCGCATGCCGCCGACCAGAACGGTCATTTCGGCGGCTGTCAGGCCCAGAAGCTGCGCCTTGTCGAGCATCAGCTCTTCGGGTGCGACAGCGTACTGCTCCTTCTGCCAGTTGCGGAAACCACAGGCGAGCGGTTCCAGCACGTCAAAGCTTTCTGCGTCGGTCTGCGCGTCGGTTGCATCACCGCGGCCTGCGGTGAAAGGTACCGAGAGGCTGAAGCCAGCCGCGCTGATCGACTGTTCGAGCCCCACATTGCCCGCCAGAACGATGACGTCTGCCACTGATGCGCCGGTCTCTGCCGCGATGGGTTCCAGAATGCCGAGCACTTTCGCCAGACGCTCCGGTTCGTTGGCCACCCAGTCATTCTGCGGTGCCAGACGGATGCGCGCACCATTGGCACCGCCCCGCTTGTCAGACCCGCGGTAGGTCCGCGCGCTGTCCCAGGCCGTTGCGATCATTTCGGCTGCGGAAAGACCGCTGGCCGCGATTTTCGCTTTGACGGCATCGACATTATAGTCCGTGGCACCTGCGGGGATCGGATCCTGCCAGATCAGGTCTTCGGCAGGCACATCAGGGCCATAGTAGTTGGCTTTCGGGCCCATGTCGCGGTGGGTCAGTTTGAACCACGCACGGCCAAAGGTCTCTGCGAAATACGCTGGATCTGCGCGGAATTTCTGGCAGATTTCGTTGTAGATCGGGTCAACCTTCATCGCCATGTCCGCATCGGTCATCATCGGCATCCGGCGTACCGTCGGATCGGTCGTGTCGATCGGCTTCTCGTCTTCCGGCATGTCGACCGGCTGCCACTGGTTGGCCCCGGCGGGGGATTTCGTCAGTTCCCATTCGTAGTCGAAGAGGTAGTCGAAATAGCCCATGTCCCATTGCGTCGGGTGCTTGGTCCAGGCTCCCTCGATGCCCGATGTGAAGGCGTTCGTGGCTTTGCCGTCGAGGCCCGGGTTGTTCCAGCCAAAGCCCTGCGCATGCACGGGGCAGCCTTCGGGCTCGGCACCGATGTTGGCGTGATCCCCGCCACCGTGCGCCTTGCCGACGGTGTGGCCGCCACAGGTCAGTGCTGCGGTTTCTTCGTCGTTCATCGCCATACGCGCAAAGGTTTCGCGGACGTGCAGCGCGGTACGCGCGGGGTCCGGGTTGCCGTTTACGCCTTCGGGGTTCACATAGATCAGACCCATGTGCACTGCGGCCAGTGGGTTGTACATTGTGCCCGGCTCATCCAGATCGCCGTAACGGTTTTCCGACGGCGCGAGCCATTCGTTTTCCGCACCCCAGTTGATGTCCGTTTCGGGGCCCCAGATGTCTTCGCGGCCAAAGCCGAAGCCAAAGGTTTTCAGACCCATGGATTCGTACGCCATGTTGCCGGCGAGGATAATCAGGTCAGCCCAGCTGAGCGCGTTGCCGTACTTTTTCTTGACGGGCCAGAGCAGACGGCGGGCCTTGTCGAGGCTGGCGTTGTCCGGCCAGGAGTTCAGAGGCGCAAAGCGGATGTTGCCGGAGCCTGCGCCGCCGCGGCCGTCACCCATGCGGTAGGAACCCGCAGAGTGCCATGCGAGGCGGATCATCAGACCACCGTAGTGGCCCCAGTCGGCCGGCCACCAGTCCTGGCTGTCTGTCATCAGCGCCTGAACATCGGCTTTTACCGCTTCGTAGTCGAGCGCTTTGACCGCTGTGCGGTGGTCGTAATCCGGGTCCATCGGGTTTGTGCGGGCGCCGTGCTGATGCAGGATGTCCAGGTTCAGCGACTTGGGCCACCATTTGGTGACGCTGTTGTCGGTCCCGGTGTTGCCACCGTGCATGACGGGGCAGCCGCCGGCCGGGTCAATATTGTTGCCGTCCATGAAATCTCTCCCTTGAGGTTACGCTGCAGAGCACAGGCGCTCTGTTGACCTGTATGTAGTCCGCGCTGTCGATAAACTCCAATTGGAACTCCAAAAGATTGTGATAAGCTGAGCTTATGATTGGTCTTACTCTGAAGCAGTTGCGCTATTTCGAAGCGCTCGCGCAGCATCAGCATTTCGGGCGCGCGGCGGATGCCTGCGCCATTTCGCAACCAGCCTTGTCGCTCCAGATCAAAGAGCTGGAGCAGATGTTCGGCGCGCCACTGGTCGAGCGGGGCGGGCGCGAGATCCGGCTCACGCCTATCGGGCTGCGGCTGCTGGAGAAGGCCCGGCAGATCCTGCTCAGCGTCGGTGAGCTGGATGATCTGGTGCGCGCAGCCCAGGGGCCGCTCAGCGGGCGGCTGCGTCTGGGCGTTATTCCGACCGTTGCCCCCTATTTTCTGCCGCAGATCATCGCCGATCTGGCAGGGCGGTTTCCGGGTCTTGACCTGACACTGCGCGAAGCGGTCACGCATGCCCTGATCGAGGATCTTCAGGAAGGCAGGATTGACCTTGCTGTGGTGGCACTGCCGGTATCAGAGCCTGCGCTGACGGAATTTGCCCTCTTTGAGGAAGACTTTGTGCTGGTGCGTCCGGCCGAGGATGCGGACAAACCGGTGACCAGCCCGGTTGCCCTGCAGACGATGCGCTTGCTGCTGCTGGAAGAGGGGCATTGTTTTCGCGATCAGGCGCTGTCGTTCTGCGAGTTTGGCGAAAGCCGCCCCGGCGCGCTGATGGAGGGCAGCTCTTTGTCGACGCTGGTGCAGATGGTAGGGGCCGGCATGGGGGTGACTCTGATCCCCGAAATGGCCGTCAGCCTGGAGGCGCGTTCTGCAGAAGTGGCCATCTCGCGGTTTTCCAGCCCGCGCCCGTCCCGAACGATCGGCATGGTCTGGCGCAAGACCAATCCGCTCGCGGATCAGCTGATGCAGGTTGGCGCCATTATCCGCGCGGCGGGGATGAAGGGTCACGCCGCAGGCGGTGAGGCGGTCAGCTGACCTGGATCGCATCGCGGATTGTGTCGCTGTAGGCACCGATGGCACCCAGACCGCCGGTATGCACATAGCAGACGCGCGCGCCTTGCGGGATGTCACCGGAAGCCGTCAGCGCCTGCAAAGCGGCGAAGGATTTGGCCGTGTAGACCGGATCAAGGATCAGGCCACAGTATTGTGCGGCCAGTTTCATGGCGTCAGCGGCAGGGGGGCCGACACGGCCATATCCCGGAGCCAGCGCACCGTCCCAAACGACAAAATCCTCGTCATTGACTGCGTTTGCAGCATCGGAGAGCCCGGCCAGGCGCGAGACAATCCGCCGGATGCGGGGTGCCTGTGCCGCTGCCGGGCGGCGGACGCAGCCACCGATGACCCGTGCCTGCGACCCGGCCCCGCGCAGGCCCGCCAGCAGACCGCTGTGAGTGGACCCGCTGCCGGAGGCCACAACAAACACGTCAAAGCCGTCGTCCTGCTCCAGAATTTCCCGGGCACAGTCCATGTACCCCAGCGCGCCCAGAGGCGGATGAACTTCGGACAGGTGAATGATGTAGGGCGTGGCCCCTTCGGCGCGCAGTTCTGCGGCCCGGTCATGCAGTGCTGCATCCGCGCCCTCTTCGTCCTCCCCTTCCGGGTAGTGCATGATCTCAGCCCCCAGCAACTCGCACAAAAGCGCGTTGCCGCCTTTTCTGTATGTATCGGATTTACCGGGCACGCGGTCTTCGAGCTGTACAATGGCGCGCAGGCCCAGCGTGGCGGCAACGGCGGCTGTCAGACGGACGAAGTTGGACTGGACTGCTCCGGTGATCAGAACGGTATCCGCTCCCTGCGCGAGAGCGGCCCCGAAATAATATTCGAGCTGCCGCGCCTTGTTGCCCCCTAAGGCAGGTCCGGCAAGGTCATCCCGCTTGATCCAGAGGTCGATACCCAGGAGCGTCGACAAGCGATCGGCCCGCTCCAGCGGTGTCGGCTGTGGCACGATGATCGATCTGGGATGCATGACGGGACCTTAGGTTGGCGGCAGTACCCCCCGACTATTGCCCGGTGTTTCACAGGGCGCAATGACCTGGCCCCGCCGCGATGCTGTCTATTCCGCCGCGACGGTCCATCCGGGGTCAAGAGGCAGTGTGCCGGGCGTCCACTGGCGCACGTCATTCTCCAGAACCGCCTTGCGGAGCGCTGTCATGCGGGTGCGGCGTTCATCTTCCGGCATATGCAGCGCTGTCAAAATCGCCCTGTCCATCGACTTGTGTGAGAACGGGTTGGCGACGACTGCCTCCCCCAGTTCTACCGCCGCCCCGGCGAATTCGGAGAGCACAAGCGCGCCGTCTCCGTCGATGCGCGAGGCGACGAACTCTTTGCAGACAAGGTTCATTCCATCGGCTAGCGGTGTGATCCAGGCAACATCTGCCACCTGGTAATAGGCGACAAGATCGGCAAAAGGGATCGCCCGGGAGATCAAAGCCACGGGTTGCCAGTCGAGCGTGCCAAAGCGCCCGTTGATACGGCCCGCCATCTGTTCGATGTCGTTCTGGACGTTCTCATAAGCGGTCATGCCACTTGCGGCGGATACCGACACATGCATCAGCCGGATTTGCCCGCGCAGCTCCGGGTTGTTTTCCAGCAGCCGTTCAAAACAGCTGAGCTGTTCCAGCCCGCCTTTAGTGTAATCCGTGCGCCCGACCGACAGGATCAGCCTGGTGTCCCCCAGTTCAGCCCTGAGACGCGTGGCCTGGGCTTGTGCCTCTTCGGAGCGGGCGCGCTGGTCGATGAAATCGGTATCGACGCCCACCGGTGTGACACTCACTGCGACCCGCCGGTCACCAAAGCAGACTTCTGTCGGCATGATCCGTTCGGTCAGTGCGGTCCCCTCAGAGATCCATTTCTCCGGCACGCGTTCGCGTTCCGTGACCTCAACGTCAAAGAGACTGCGTGCCACGGACACGAAGTTTGCCGCATAACGCGGCACATGGAATCCCACATCATCACAGGCCAGAAGGCTGGACATGATCTCTTTGCGCCACGGCAGGACATTGAACATGTCAACAGACGGGAACGGCGTGTGATGGAAAAACGCGATACGCACATCCGGACGCAGCTCACGCAGGTATCCGGGCACAAGCCACAGGTTGTAATCATGCACCCAGACCAGGGCACCGGGTGCTGCCTCGGCGGCTGCGGCTTCGGCAAACCGCCGGTTTACCGCCTGGAAATTTGTCCAGTCGACAGGGTCGTAATTGTACCGTTCCTTGAAGTTATGAAGGATCGGCCAGAAGGCTTCTTTTGACGTGACGTGGTAGTATTCGCGCACCTGTTCCGCAGACAGCGGCAGACGCGACACGGAATACTGACCATAGGCATCATCAATTTCGATCCGCTGCTCAAAGTCCGGATTGTTCGGGTCATCCGCCAGTTTCCACGCGATCCAGGCCCCATGACGCACGCCGCCAAAGAAGCTCTTGAGCGTGGGGACAATGCCGTTGGGGCTTTTGTTTTCGCGCAGAACTGTTTTTCCGTTCTCCACCACCTCTTCATAGGGTTGGCGGTGGTAGACGATAATCAGGTCGGATGACATGGGGTTCTCCTCAGCTGGCCGGAAACATCCGGCGCGATACGATGGCTTCGGCGATGCCCGAAACACCATGTGCCTGCGCCTTGTGGACGTGGTCATGATCGTCAAGTTCGCGCAGGAGCGCTTCTTCTGAATTGCCGACTGCAACCGCCGGAAGGCCAAGGGCCAGCATCGACAGGTCATTGAGCGTGTCGCCGGCCACAAGTGTGCGCTCGTTCCGGATCCCAAGATGTGCCAGCAGGCGCAACAGGGTCGGCCCTTTGCTGACCCCACGCGGCAGAACGTCGAAATAGCGGTTGTCGGAAATCAGCGTATCGAGCCCGAGTTCCCCGATTTTTTCGATCGCTGCCGGATTGAACTGTCCCGGCTCCATGTCATAGCTCACCCGGTACCGGAAGGCCGCTGACTGCAGCCTGAGGCCCGGCGCACCGGACAGGGTTGCCTGCACACGCAGGCCGGCATCGCCCCAGGCTTCGGCGATTTCCGCCTCGAGCTCTTTAATCGGATTAAGCACGTGGTCATGACCCACACGGGCAACCGTTGTGCCCACATCACCCACCACGTAATCCGGCCGCGGGACACCCTTGTTCCGCGTCAGGTCGCTGATAAAGCCTGGGTCGCGCCCGGTGACAAATATCACTCCGATGCGGTCGCGGTTGCTTTCGATCCAGGCATAGAACCGGGCGCGCTCCTCTTCAGAGCCTCCCAGAAAGGTTCCGTCGAGATCGGTCGCAAGAACGAGGTCCTTGTCTGCAATGTCGGGCATAGTGAAGGTTTCGTGACGGGTCATGATATCCTTTCGGCAAGTGTTGAGATGTCCTGGTCGGACGCGGGATGGCTTAACGCAACGTCCATTGCGCGCGGTTCAGCCTCGATCGGGCGGGCCCAGAGGCTGGCGAATGCCATCCCCAGATCTGCACCCTCGTGCAGGATCTTCTGCACGGTTTCACAGATTGGCATGGTGACGCCCAGTCTGCGCGCAAGGTCGGTGACCGACCGGGCATTGAATTCGCCTTCGACCACGACGGGGCGTCCCTCAAAACATCCGGCGCGCGGAATACCCTGGCCCAGTTGCTGGCCAAGCGCCATATTGCGCGAAGTCGTGCTGGAACAGGTAAGGGACAGGTCACCGATACCGGACAGACCTGTCACCGTTTCACGCCGGCCACCGAGCACCTCGGCCAGCATTTTCATTTCATCAAGTCCGCGTGTGATCAGCGCCGCACGCGTGTTTTCGGCAAATCCGGCGCCGGTCATCATGCCACAGGCGATGGCGATCACGTTTTTCACGGCACCACCGATTTCGACGCCGATCAGGTCATCAGAAAGATAGGCGCGGAAGCTTTCCGTGGTCAGCGAAACCGCAAGCCGGGCCGCCGGGCTTTCGTCAGGGCGCAACCGGTCCGCATAGGAAAACGGAAATGCGACTGTGGCTGCCGTCGGATGCCCAAGGGCTGTTTCCCGTGCGAAAGTCGGTCCCGAAACGCATCCGATCGGTCTGTGCCCCAGTTCTTCCTCGGCGACCTGTGTCATCAGAAGGCCGGTTTCTGCCTCGATGCCCTTGGCACAGACCGCGACCGGCACATCGGCAGGAGCGTGCTCTGCGACCTGGCGCGCAACGCTCCGGATGCTGCGGGAGGGTACGACAATCAGAATAACTTCGGCGCCAGAGAGCGCGTCGGCCATACGGCGCGCTGCGCGCAGGTTGTCGGGCAGCGGCACACCGGGCAGATAAGCTGCGTTCTCATGCCTGCGGTTTATGCTGTCCACCGTGGCACTGTTGCGACCCCAGAGACACGTGCGTACGCCAGCACGCGCAAGAGTTGCTGCCAGAGCGGTTCCCCAGGATCCTGCGCCCACAACCGCAGCACGGCGATACTGGCGGGCAGGATAGGGACAGGGCGTTCCGGAAACCGGCTCATACTTCAACAGACTTCTCCCATTCAGCTTCGGTCTCGCGCCCGCAATTGTGCCGGCGCGTGTCGCAAACAGACGATTGATGTCGCAAAAAGGTGTGTGGGAAAGGTGCATTTTCAATGCCGCAAGTGCATAAAATACCTCAAATTGCTCCGTTTCGTCGCAGTTGAAGGGCCGCCGCGCCGAAATTTTCACCGCAAAAGATGAATAAAATGGCACGAAATAATAAAAAAGCGACATTGAAATGTCGTATTTTGACTTTTCAGGATACCTGCCTATATCATGCCGCAACGCAGCAATCCGTTGGGAGTAAAATTCATGAGTTCATCTGTCGTCCGTACCGCCATTTTTCCTGTTGCGGGGCTTGGGACCCGTTTCCTGCCAGCGACTAAGGCAACACCGAAGGAACTGCTGCCGGTTCTTGATACACCGCTCATCCAGTATGCGATCGACGAGGCTCAGGCGGCCGGTATTGAACGGATGATTTTTATAAGTCACCCATCCAAGGCGGCAATTGAACGCCATGTCATGGATGACGCCCGGCTGCGCAAAGAACTGAGCGCCAGAGGCAAGCCGGAACTTGCAGCAGAGCTTAAGGAAGCATCCTTTCCAGCGGGGTCAGATGATGTGGTTTTCGCGATGCAGCATGACCCATTGGGCCTTGGGCACGCGGTTGCCTGCGCGCGCGGGCATGTGCTGCCCGGACCTGTTGCGGTCATCCTGCCCGATGATCTGATTGTGGGTACGGGCTGCATCGGTGAGATGATCGAGGCGTACCAGCAGCACGCAGCGGGCCACATGGTTGCGACGATGCAGGTCGACCGCGCGGAAACGCGGAAATACGGGATATTGTCCGTGACCGGTCAGGATGGCCGGATGCTGCAGGCGGACGGGATGGTGGAAAAGCCGGATCCGGACCTTGCGCCGTCCTGCGATGCGGTGGTCGGGCGGTATATTCTCGATGGCTCCGTTTTTGCGGACCTTGCTGCGCAAAAACCGGGCGCGGGCGGAGAGATCCAGCTTACCGATGCGATCGCCAGGGGGGCGGCGCGTGTTGGCCTCGCAGGTTTCCGCTTTTCCGGTCAGCGGTTCGACTGCGGTTCCAAAGCGGGAATGCTGCGCGCGACGCTGCACCTCGCGGCCGAAGATCCGGAATGCGAAGAAGTGCTGGAAGAGCTTGTCGCAGCACGCGGCACTTATCTGGCCGCGTGACCGCGCAGCAGCCCGAAGCGCGGGATCAGATGATCAGACCGCGGGCTTCATAATCTGACACCAGAAGATGCACGGGATCGGTGTCCTCATCGATCTCGGCAAACCGACCGATTTCCTGTTCGAAGATGTTGTCGGTCAGGTCGTCGTTCACCGCCGATACCTCGCCGATCAGAACGTCACCGCCTTCGCCCCAGAATTTATGCCAGTTGCCAGGACGCAGTGTGACGCTCTCGCCCGGGGCAAGTTCGAGCACATCGCCGGCGTTGAGCTTCCGCAGCACGCCATCACAGGCCACCGGTACCGGTGCGTCCCGGTCGATGCTGCCATCCGGCGCGCTTTCGAACATTTCAATGGCCAGCGTCGCGCCGCCCCGGTTGATAATATCCTCTGTCTTGAGAACATGCCGGTGCATGGGCGAAATCTGGTTGTGCCGTGAGATCATGATCTTTTCCGCGTAGCACATGCCGCCACCCGCCTGCAGTTCGGCCAGCGAGCCATTGCGTGTGGTAAACAGAAACAGACCCATGTTGTCGAAATCGCCTGCGCCGTAGTCCGTGATGTCCCAGCCGAGGCGGGCAGCCGTGATCCCCTCAATCTCATCGCGCCGGCGCACCATCTCCTCCGGCGACCAATAGGCAAAAGCAGGCATTCTGTATCCGAACGACCGGATAAAGGCGTCGGCTTCCAGCAGAACAGAGTTGATCTCAGAGCGTTTCATAGCAGCGGTTCCCGGGGTGATTTTGCGCAGTGCTTACCGCCACTGTTGCTGGCGGAAAAGCGGTTTCTGCCACGTCATACAACGAAACATGTTTCGGCAAGATGCGCGCCCGGCAAATCAGGAACTCAGATGTCCAGCT
This sequence comes from Roseobacter phycocola, assembly GCF_042055075.2. Lineage (GTDB taxonomy): Bacteria > Pseudomonadota > Alphaproteobacteria > Rhodobacterales > Rhodobacteraceae > Roseobacter. Next base: position 3,979,112 of record NZ_CP194010.1, read on the forward strand.
CGCCAATCAGCGCTGCCCAGGAGGCTCCGTGCATGTCGCGGTCTTCCACCGCGCCCTGTACCGCGGGGCGTGGCAGGCTGAATTTCACCACGTGCAGATTTTCGATGTCGAACCGTTTGACGGTCTGCGTGTCCGCGTCGAATACCGATGCAATCTGCCCGACGCTCAGACTGTCCCGCACGCGGGAATAGCTTTCAGCAGAGCCACAGAAGATGTCGATGGTCAGCCAGAACGGACCCGCATTCTTGCTGCGGACCTTGGTCACCAGGGATCTGAGTTCAGCCAATGTCGATGACCTCCAGCCGGAATGCGCTCATCGGGTCATCCAGGTGGAGCACATGGTTCAGCGCGAATTCGTAGACGACGCCATGGGCCATTTCAGGCGGCGAAAACAGAAACGCAAAAGTGGGTTGTTCCTCTTCCTGCGTCAGCGGGTGATGCAGCAGGTAAGGGTTGAGCATCTTGCCGATTTCTCCGGCCTGCGCCTCGGAAGGGGCGGTGATAATGGCAACCACGCCGATCTCCACCGGGTCGGCTTTGCGTTTCTCCAGGCTGCCGAAGCTGGCGGAATGACCGATCAGGCGAAGCTCAAGTGTGAATTGCCCGGGCGACAGGCCCATGCGGTCCATCACTTTGGCGCTGCATTTCGTGACAATGTCATCCGCCCAGGCCTCAGCATTCCGCACGTAATGCTGATCCCGCAACAGCGCGATGGCCACGCTGCGCCAGCCCACAGCCCGCGCGCCTTCCAGCTTGACAGTGTAATCTTCTGACGGCACCCATTCGGACCCGGTGACCCGGACCGAGCGCTCATCGACGCTGGTGTAGGTCGCACCGGTTACATCAAGGTGCCCGCCGGGTTCATAAAGAATGAATGGGTCGGAATTCTCGTAAAGCATATGCGCCGAGACCGTGTGCGGCGAAGCATGTGCGCCATCCGCCAGGGGCGTGACGGTAAAACCGGCCTCGTCGAAATCGATCATAATCACGCCGGACTGCGGGTTCGTCGCACACAATGCGCCGCATTCGCCGATTTTGGCACCATGCCAGGCACCACCCGCGTGGCATCCCCGCATCAGCGGCAATGCCGCCAGGATCGCGGTGTCGGTGGTGCGGCCTGCAATGATGATATCCGCCCCTGTTTCGAGGGCCGCTGCGATCTGTTCCGCCCCGGCCAGAGCCACAACGTTGGTGCAGCCGCGCAGCAGGTCCGCGTCAACGTCCGGGGCGTTGCCCAGGGGGGTGATGCGGTTGGCTTCCCACTCTGACGCGATGAATTCCGGGTCCTGACCGCTGCGCAGAACCGCAATCCTGACCGGATTTCCCTGTTCGGCTGCAATCTCGCGGGTGATATCCAGCATCCAGTCCACGGCGCTGTCCGCGCCACAGGTGCCCGCAGTGCCGATGACCAGAGGCACGCCGGCCTCTGCCCGCGCCTGCATCAGACCAGCCCATTCGATCCGCGTGGACGAACGGGCGTATTTCGAGACGCCGCGCCCCAGATAGGACGGCCCGCTGTCCGTGGATCCGCCGTCAATCGCAATGATGTCGGGCCCTGCTGCGATGCCGCGCTGCAGGGCCTCCTGATCGTAGTTCAGGCCCAAAGCGCCCGACGGAACCAGTACTTTGACCATCAGTCTTTATGCGCCTCCGGTTTTTTCAGCACGCCGCGCAGGAACATCGGTGCCACGAACCCCGCAATTGCGGCAATCCAGAAGCCGATCGCAATAGGCGATGAGAAAAGATACATCGGATCGCCGTCCGAGAGTGTCATCGCGCGCCGCAGAGCGTCTTCCATGTTGCCACCGAGCAGAATGCCCAGGATGACCGGCACGGTCGGCACATCCAGTTTGCGCAGGAAATAGCCCAGTACACCAAAACCGATCATGAGCAACAGATCGAAATAGCTGCCGGAAAGCGAATAGATGCCCACGAAGGAGATCATCGTGACGCCCGGCAGCAGCACCCAGGCCGGTACCATCAGGATGCGCACAAAGATTTTCACCATAGGCACGTTCATCGCAAGCAGCACAAAGTTTGCGATCAGCAGCGAGGCAATCAGTCCCCAGACCACTTCGGGCCGCTCCGAAAAGAGCGTCGGGCCGGGGGTGATGTTCAGTGTCATCAGCAGCGCCAGCAGTACGGCCGTCGTGCCCGAGCCCGGCACGCCCAGTGTGAGCATCGGGACAAGCGCCCCGCCCGCCGCAGAGTTGTTGCCCGCCTCTGGTGCAGCAATGCCCTTTGCGGCGCCTGTGCCGAAGCCACCCGTTGGTCCTGCAATAGATTTCTCGGTCATGTAGGCCAGGAAAGAGCCCAGCGAGGCCCCGGCACCAGGCAGGATACCTGCGATGAACCCGACGCCGGACGCGCGCAGCATTGTCCATTTGGTGGCGATGATGTCTCTCCAGGGGATAGTGACCCTGTCCAGCTTTACACCGATGGACGAGCCTTTGCCGTGACTTTCGATGAAAAAGAAAATCTCGGCGATGGCGAAGAGGCCAACAATAGCCACAAGAAAATCGATGCCATCGTAAAGATGCAGATTGCCGCCGGTGAGCCGTGGCAGGCCGGACGAGCTGTCCACGCCGATCATCGCGATACCGAGACCGATGCAGGCCGCCAGGGCTGCTTTCGCCTGATTGTTGGAGGCCATGCCGCCCAGCGTGCAGAAAGCCAGCAGATAGAGTGCAAAGTATTCAGCAGGGCCAAACAGAAAGGCAACGCGTGCCAGCGACGGTGCCAGCAGCATCAGACCGACAGTGGCCAGCAGCGCACCCACAAAGGAGGCGACGCCCGACAACACCAGCGCGTCGCCCGCGCGGCCCTGTTTGGCCATCGGGTATCCGTCCAGGGTGGTCATCAGGGCAGGTTCGTCGCCTGGAATGTTCAGCAGAATTGACGAAATCCGCCCGCCGTACATCGCGCCGTAATAAACCGAGGTCATCAGCACCAGCGCTGATGTCGCATCAAGGCCAAGGGTAAATGTGATCGGGATCAGAATGGCGACGCCATTTGATGGTCCAAGCCCGGGCAGGGCACCGATGATCGTGCCCAGAAAGCAGCCGCAGACCGCGAGAAACAGTGTGTAGGGTGACAGCGCTACGCCAAAACCAATGGCAAGGTTCGCAAGAATATCCATGTCAGTGCCCCCCGACGAATGGAATGAGGATGGCGATGGCTTCCCAGAGTTTGGCAGCCGTGGGGATGCGGTATGCCACGATGTTGCCGAGCCCCAGCGCGTATTTGAACAGTACAAACAGGCCCAGTGAGAGGCCGATGCCTGACAGGATGGCGGGCCGGATGCGTGGCGAGATCTGATAGCTCAGGATGCCCGCGGCAAACATGGTTGGCAGAATGAAGCCAAGAGGTGTGAGCAGGACGGCGTAAACGGCCAGCACAATCACGGCCACGCCCATGGATATCCAGGTGGGCGTTTGTGGCCACGCCGGATCCGGATCGGGTTTGAAAATAATCGACAACGAACACAGCGCTGCTACCGCGCCGATCATCAGCGGGAACAGTTTCGGCAGAAATTCGCCCGAGAAGAAGTTCGTCTGAATCTGAGTGGCAGCCGCGATATACGCGACTGCCGTGATCAGAGTGATCAGACCGAAAATGCGGTCTGAAGCCATTACTGAGTGACCCCCAGCTCTTTGGAGAGGCCCGCGATGTCTGCCACCAGACCATCAATGTAGGACTGGAAGTCGCCGCCCACTTTGGTGAACGGTGCCAGGCCGTTGTCAGCCATCGCTTTTGCCCATTCGGGGCTGTCTGCTACCTGCTGCAGCTTGTCGGCCCAGGTGTTGAACTGGTCATCAGAGATGTCCTTGGGCACGTAAAGACCACGCCAGTTCACGGCCACGACATCATAACCCTGTTCCTTGGCCGTCGGGATGTCCTCAAAGCCCGGAACGCGTTCGTCTGTCAGCACAGCGATGACGCGGATGTCACCGTTTGCCAGGAAGCTGACAACTTCGGACATGTCGCCGGTCATTGCCTGAGTGAAGCCACCCACTGTCTGTGTGATGGCATCTGCACCACCGTCGACGCCGATGTATTTCACTTTGGTGATGTCGGTGAACCCGCCCTCTTTAAGGACCATCAGTGGTTTCATGTGGTCGAAACCGCCAACTGCAGAGCCGCCTGCAAAGGCAACTGAGCCGGGATCTGCCTTGATCGCTTCGACCAGATCGCCCAGCGACTGATATTCGCTGTCTGCTGCCACGACGATCACACCGGGGTCAGCACCGATGGCGCCCACAAAGCGCACCTGGTCCGCTGTCATACCTGCATAGGCGTTCTGCGCCAGACGTGTTGTGGTTGCGGTCGATGCCGCAACGATCAGGTCAGCATCATCGCCGCGCTCGTTGACGACATTGCCAAAGGCCAGACCGCCGCCGGCACCCGGCATGTTGGTGACCTGCACAGGTTTGTCGACGGCACCGATATCGTACATGATCTTACCGATCTGGCGGCAGGTGAAGTCCCAGCCACCGCCCGGGTTTGCCGGCGCGATGCACTCAGCCGCAGTTGCGGCGCCACCGACGCCAAAAGTGAGCACGGCACTCGTGATGAGCGCCCCTACGAGACGTTTTGTCATTGGTTCCTCCCATTTGACACGCGGGTCTCCACCCGCTTGTGTAGTCACAAGACTGTAGAAACCTGACACCAACCTGTCACGCATGAAGAACACCGGCCACCGATGAGATTTCTGCTTGTGGAAGACAACGCTGATCTGGCGCGTGCGCTCTCGGGGCGTTTCGCGCTGGGCGGCCATGCCGTCGATCATGCCGCGTGCCTTGCGGATGCGGAAATTGCCACGCAGACTGTTGGTTACGATCTGATTTTACTGGATATTATGCTGCCGGACGGGGATGGCCGCGCATTTCTGAGACGTCACCGGAGCGCGGACAATCCGACCCCTGTCATTGTCCTTACGGCGCGCTCGGAGGTGTCAGACCGCGTCGGTCTGCTGGATCTCGGTGCCGATGATTACATCACCAAACCCTTTGACTTTACCGAGCTGGAGGCGCGTGTGCGGGCGGTACTGCGGCGGCATGGCGGGGCAGCTGACAACAGCCGGGAGTTCGCAGGGCTGACCTTTGATTCGACCAGCGGTGTCATTTCTGCGGGCGGCGAGAGCATGCAACTGCGCAACCGGGAAACCCGTCTGCTCGAAGTGTTTTTTGCCGCCCCTGGGCAGATCTTTTCCAAGTCACACCTGATGGACCGCCTGTTCTCCTTTTCCGAAGAAGTGTCCGAGAACGCCATCGAGGTCTATGTCGGGCGGCTGCGGCGGAAGCTCGCAGCGTCCGGTGCGACCATCGAAACCGTGCGCGGTATGGGCTACAGGATGGTGCGCCGCGGATGACCGCGCGCGCCTCATCCATACGCCGCCGTCTGGTTTTACAGCTGGCCCTTGTTGCAGCACTTCTGTCCGTGGCCTTCTTCCTGGCGGTCCGGGGAGTTGCGGGCAACGCGACGGAGCAGACGCAGGACAACATCCTCGCAGCCTCTGCCACATCGATTGCCGACGCGCTTTATTCCGACAGCGGATCGGTGCGTGTGGAAATCCCCTATTCGGCGCTTTCCATGCTGGGAACCGTCTCAGAGGACCGCGTCTTTTATCATGTCATTGTGGATGGGCGGACGCTCACCGGATACGAGGACCTGCCGGTGCCGCAGGGGGGCAGCGGCGCCCGCGCACCGTTCTTTGATACATATTCCTATCGGGGCGACAGCCTGAGAGCTGTTGTCGTGACCCGGACCCTGACCGCGGCCAATCAGCCGCGCCGGGTGGAAGTTGTGGTGGCGCAGACGCGTCTTGGGCTTGAAGCTATTTCAACACGCATAACGGCCACTGCCACGGCCGTGGGGGTGGCGTTCTTTCTTGTGGCAACAGCACTCAGCGCGCTGGCCGCGCAAAACGCGCTTCGGCCTCTCAGCCGGTTGGCGGACGCGATGGCGCGCCGTGGCCCCAAGGACCTGCGCCCGGTCAGTGCCGAAGCCCCGGCTGAACTTGCTCCCCTTGTGGGCGGACTGAACAGTTTTATGTCGCGGCTGGGGTCTGCGCTGGGCCGTTCCGAAGACCTGATCGTCGAGGCCGCGCACCGTGTCAGAACACCCCTTGCGACGGTACGTACGCAGGCGGAAGTCGTGCATCTTCAGATGGAAAAGCCCGAAAACCGCCAGGCGCTGCGCCAGATGATCCGGGCGGTTGATGAAAGCTCCCGGTCGGCCGGGCAACTGCTGGACCACGCGATGGTGACACTGCGGTCGGACCATCTGGAAACCGAGGTGGTTGATGCGGCCGACCTGCTGCGGGATGTGGTCGACCGGCTGGGCCCGACTGCTGATCTGAGGGACATCGCGATCGATCTGGATCTGCCCGCGCATCCGGTACAGGTCAGGGGCGACCCGATCCTGCTGCAGAATGCGGTGCGCAATATCCTCGACAATGCGATCAAGTATTCTCCCGCGGAAACCGACATCAACGTGTCGATGACCGGTGATGACCAGTGCCGGATGGTCTTTTGTGACCAGGGCCGCGGTTTCGAAGTTGATGATATTGCGCGTTTGCCGGATCGGTTTTCGCGTGGGTCGAACGTGGGCGATGTCGTGGGATCGGGTCTGGGGCTGACCATTGTCTCGGATGTGGCGCGGGCACACGGTGGCACCCTCGAAATCGCCCCCAACCCGAAAGGAGCCGGTGCATGCGTCACGCTTGTCTTGCCCTGCTGCTGATCTTTCAAACCGCATGGGCGCTGGCTTTTGAGATCGAGGAAACGCACAGCTACCCGGCCGGGGGTGCGGAGTTGCGGATACTTTCAACAGCGGATCAGGGTGTCTTTGATCCCATTATCCGCGCGTTTCAGGCGGAGCACCCGGCGGTTTCCATAGTTTATGATGTCGCCAGCAGCACAGAAGTAATGAGCGCCATACAGGACGAGGGCGCAGCGTATGATCTGGTTATTTCATCGGCCATGGACCTGCAGACCAAGCTTGCCAACGACGGTCTGGCGCGGGCGTGGCAGTCAGAGGCAACAGCGCGTCTGCCGGACTGGGCAAGCTGGCGCGATATGGTCTTTGCCTTCACGCAGGAACCTGCCGTTCTGGTCGTGAACGAGCGGTTGTTCGGTGACCTGCCGCTGCCGCAGAACAGAGCGGGTCTGATCGAGCTTTTGCGCGACAACGCAGAGGTCTTCAGGGGTCGTATCGGCACTTATGACGTGCGTACGTCCGGTCTGGGTTATCTTTTTGCCACGCAGGATTCGCGCAATACCGAGAGTTACTGGCGGCTGACCGAAGTAATGGGACGCCTTGATACCCGCCTTTATTGCTGTTCGGGGGCGATGATCACTGATGTCGCCCGCGGTGAACTAGCGCTGGCATACAATGTTCTGGGCTCTTACGCCCGGGCGCGGGTGAACGACACACCGGGCATACGGGTGGTCGAGATGGAGGATTTTGTCTCTGTGATGCTGCGCTCGGCACTGATCCCGACACAGGCCGTGGCCGTTGAAGAGGCGGGTCTGATGATTAATTTCCTGGCAGGGCTGTCTGAGCGGCCGGAGCTTGCCGCCCGGACAGGGCTGCCGCCTGTCAGCCTCGGGCTGGCGGGCACAGACGAGCGTGTTCTGCGCCCGATCCGGCTGGGGCCGGGATTGCTTGTGTTTCTGGACCGCATGCGGCGCGACACGTTTCTGCGCAGCTGGGTGAGCTCGGTCGAACAGCAGTAGGATCAGCTGCGCGGTGGCGTTGATCTGTAAACCGGCAGGCTCCAGCCAAAGGCCAGGGAACCGGCGCGCAGACACCATGTCACGGCGCCACAGATCAGCAGCGGCAGGAGCACATCCGGAAGGAACGTTCGGGCCATCACACCGGCTGCAGCCCCGGCGAAGGCGGCGGTTACGTAAAGTTCGCCCTGCCGCAAAACCACTGGGACATCGTTCAGAACCACATCCCGCAGCAACCCGCCAAGGCATCCGGTGATGGTGCCCATGATCACAACGATCAGCGCTGGCTGTTCAAGTGCGAGCGCCACACCGGTTCCCGCCGGGACTGCCACGGCAAGGGCGAAACTATCCAGCCAGATCAGCGTTTTAAGCCGGCTTTCGAAAAGGTGTGCTGTCAGGTAGACGACGACCGCAGCAGCGCAGGCCACCGCTATGTAGGCGGGCTGGGCGATCCAGAAGATCGGGTTGCGATCGAGGAGAACGTCGCGCACGGTGCCGCCGCCCACAGCCGTCAGGCAGGCGACGAATGCAAACCCGACGATATCAAGTTGTTGCCGGCTGGCGACCAGCGCACCGGTCAGTGCAAAGACAAACACCGAAGCGTAGTCGAGCAGCGCGAGTAGTGTCATTTCCGGAAGGGGGCCATACCGGACCGCGCCAGTTCATCTGCGCGCTCATTTTCCGGATGCCCGGCGTGACCTTTGACCCATTTCCAGGTGACGTTGTGCTGCTGGTTTGCCGCATCCAGGCGCTGCCAGAGTTCGGCATTGGCAACGGGCTTTTTGGCAGCGTTCTTCCAGCCATTCTTTTTCCACCCGTGAATCCAGCTGGTGATCCCGTTTTTGACGTAGTTGCTGTCGGTCACAATGGTGATCGTGCTGGCACGGCTGAGGCTTTCCAGCGCACTGATGGCGGCCATCAGTTCCATACGGTTGTTGGTGGTCTGTGGCTCGCCACCCTTGAGTTCCCGCTCCTTGACCAGAGTCGCGCCGTCCATTGCCTGCAGCAGCGCACCCCAGCCCCCCGGGCCGGGATTGCCCGAACAGGCACCATCTGTGTATGCGAAAAGCTCAGGCATGTGCGGCGAGGCTTATCCATGCGGCCTCTGATCCGTCAAGGCCTTTGCCGACACCGCTGGACCTACCGGTCACCACCATGCCGGCGTCTTCGAGCAATCGGGTCAGTTCTGCGTCCGTGTAATATGTATATCGCCGGCCGATCCGGTCACGTTTGCTGCCGGTGCCGGATTTCAGCGCGATGTGAAAACGCCCTCCCGGCTTCAGGGCGCGTGCGATGCCGGACAGATACCCGGGCATCTCGTCCCGCGTTGCGTGGAGCAGAGAAAAGTTGGCCCAGATACCGTCGAAGGCATCCACGTCCGTGAGATCGTCGAAGCCGGCCTGCCGCGCGGTCACACCGTCCTGAGCAGCTGCGAGGGCGACCATTTCCGCCACCGGATCCCAGGCATGCGCCTCAAGACCGGCGCTGGCCATGACGGCAGCCGACGTGCCCGGGCCACACCCCAGATCCAGAACGCGGCCTCCGGCCGGAAGGTCTGCGATAAAGGCGGTCAGCAGCGGGTCGCGGTCATTGGCGTCACGCGTAAGCTCGGCATATTCAGCGGCCTTTTCGGCATAGACATTCAGTGTTTCTTCGTCACTCACAGGAATACCCCCACAGCCAGGCAGGCCAGAACGATTGTTGTCAGCAGAACGCGCAGGTTCATCCACCACGCGGGCGTCAGTCCCCAGCGGAAAAAGGCAAAATCCAGGATCAGAAGCCCGGCGAAACCGAAGATCAGATTCAGTCCGGCCGTCACCGGACCGCCGCCTGTCATGAAAAATGCCCAGAGCGCGGGAATGACCGACAGCGTGTACCCCATCGCGGCCTGAGCACCACTGGCTTTGGTGGCAAAACCCCAGAGCACCCCGGACATGAACGAGAGAATGACCGAGCCGTAAAACAATTGCACATAGGGCCCGATGAAACGGGACCCCAGATGATCAAGCCCCCACTGGGCCAGCGGGCCGCTGAGGTAGGTCAGCGCCCCCCAGATAAAAGGGATCAGACCGGCGAGGCCAAGGATCAGGGGGGCTGTAGGAATGCGGGTCATAGTGGCTTTGCTGAATGAAGGTTGATGCGTCCGTCAAAAGTTAGAGGGTAACGGGTGCGGATCCAGATGCGGCGGGTCGTCGGTCCATAATCTGTGCCCGGATCAGCTCAGCGGCCGCGCCGGGCTCATGCTGGCCTGTGTCCACACTGATGACATCCGGGTGGGGAACAGCGCAATAGTCATTGCGGTCGAGGTGGCTTTGCAGACCATCGTGTGATGTCAGCTTGCCGCGCGCCTGCCTGTCTGCCGCCCCCACTCTTTCGAACAGCAGGTCCGTTGCACAATGCAGAAATACGGGAACCAGCCTTCCGCCCTTGTTTGTCAGAATGGCCTCCCATTCCGCGACGACGGGCAGATCGTCAGGATGCACGTAACAGGCGGTGGTCACAACAAAGGCTGCGTCCGAGCGGGCCGCTGCACGGAGAAGAGACATCCGTAGCTCGCCGACCAGATCCCAGAAACCGGGCGCGCCGAAGTCGAGCACGGTCCTGGCGACATCAATGCTGTCGTGGTTTTCAAGCACTCTGGCAGGCAGAAGGTCTGCCAGAGTGTGTGCGATGGTGCGTTTGCCAACTGCGGGAGGACCGTGCAGAAAAATCAGGTCCATCGCCGGGTCACGCAGGTTCGCGCAGGACGCGGGGTACTTTGAACTCCACGTTTTCCACGGCGGTTTCGACCGGTTCGCGTGTTACATCGTACCGGTCGCAGAAAGCGTCGATCACTTCGTTGATCAGCACCTCAGGGGCCGACGCACCGGCTGTGATTCCGACCGAGCGGATACCTTCCAGCGCGCGCCAGTCGATGTCATCCGCGCGCTGAACGAGTTGTGCATAGTCACAGCCAGCACGCGCACCAACCTCAACGAGGCGCTTGGAATTGGAGGAATTCGGCGCTCCCACGACCAGCATCGCATCGCATTTCGGGGCCATGGCCTTGACCGCCTCCTGGCGGTTCGTGGTCGCATAGCAGATGTCTTCCTTGTGCGGTCCGGCGATGGCGGGAAAACGTGCCTGAAGCGCGGCAACCACATCTGCGGTGTCGTCGACACTGAGCGTCGTCTGCGTCACATAGGCAAGGCGTTCGGGATCCCTCACAGAAATTTTCTGAACGTCTTCAGGCGTTTCGACAAGAATGACTTCTCCGTCGGGTAGTTGGCCCATGGTCCCCACGGTTTCCGGGTGACCTGCGTGACCGATCATCACCATCTGCAACCCGTTGTCAGCGTGGCGCTGCGCTTCGATGTGCACTTTGCTCACAAGCGGGCAGGTCGCATCGACATAGACCATCTCGCGGGCCTGTGCTGCCTGAGGGACAGATTTCGGCACACCATGTGCGGAAAAGATCACCGGGCGGTCGTCAGGACATTCAGACAGCTCTTCAACGAAGACCGCGCCTTTGTCCCGAAGTCCGTCGACCACGAATTTATTGTGCACGATTTCATGGCGCACATAGACCGGCGCGCCCCATTTCTCGAGCGCCATCTCGACAATTTTGATGGCACGGTCGACGCCCGCGCAGAAACCGCGCGGCGCTGCAAGATAGAGAGTGAGGGGCGGTCTGGTCATCACAGTCTCCGGTTGTCACCCCCAGAGTTAAGCCTTTGGCAGCGCAGCGTCCAGAGCCGCGTTGCCCCGAAAGCCCGTCAGCCGTTGCTGGCTTCGGCGAAATCCCGCGGCGGGCGTCCGATGACGTCCTTCAGCTCATCCAGCTCGATGAAGTTGTCCGCCTGGCGCCGGAGCTCATCAGAGATCATCGGCGGCTGGCTGCGGATGGTCGAGACGACCGACACGCGCACGCCGGAGCGTTGCAGACTTTCCACCAGCGGCCGGAAATCGCCGTCGCCGGAAAACAGCACGATGTGATCAACGCGTGGTGCGAGTTCCATGGCGTCGACGGTAAGTTCGATGTCCATGTTACCTTTGACCTTACGGCGGCCCATGCTGTCCGTGTATTCACGCGCAGGTTTTGTCACCATGGTGAAGCCGTTGTAGTTCAGCCAGTCCACCAGGGGGCGGATCGGAGAGTACTCGTCGTTCTCCAGAAGCGCTGTGTAATAAAATGCGCGGAGAAGTTTTCCGCGGCGCATGAATTCCTGCCGGAGCAGTTTGTAATCGATGTCAAACCCAAGCGCTTTTGCGGCGGCGTACAGGTTCGAGCCGTCTATGAACAGAGCAAGACGCTCGTCCTTGTAAAACATGGTCAGTCCTTCCGATGGTACCGGACGCTGGTACTCTGAACCTTTTGGCGTAATTATTGTGCGGTCCGTTTGAGGGGCAAAATAGGGGATTTTCCAGGTGTCGCAAGGGCGCAAACCCATAATAACAGGCGGAAAGCTGCCTCAATTCCGGTCAGTTGCCCTGGTCGCCGTAGGGTCAAACTATCCATCGGTATCAGGTGACGCAAGGGAAACTATCCGAAAGGGTATAACGGCTGTCCAAACGGACAGAACTATGATTCGCGCCGTCAGCCGCTACTATCGGACACCGGCTTTTCCACCCGGAAACGGACCCGATTTCGTGAATGCCGCACTTGCGGTCGAAACCGATTTTGGGCCGCAGGAGTTTCTGCTTCTGCTGCACAGCGTCGAGGCTGCAATGGGTCGGGAGCGTCGCGAACGGTGGGCGCCCCGGACCCTCGATCTGGATCTCATTGCAATGGATGAAATTGTGCTGCCGGACGCGCAGACCCACAAAACGTGGCGCCGGATGAGCCTTGAGGCCCAGATGTCGACAACACCGGATACGCTGATCCTGCCCCATCCCCGGCTGCAGGAGCGTGCCTTTGTTCTCGTCCCGCTGGCGGATGTCGCAGCGGACTGGGTACATCCGGTGCTGGGCAGAAGCGTTTCCCAGATGCTGGATGCTTTGCCGGAAAGCGACCGGGGAGAGGTCAGGCCAATAGAATAGGCGCTTGTAAACCTGGCTGATCCGCCCTAAATAGCGCACTTCTGACATCCTTTTTCCGCACGGAGAATCCCATGGCCCGCGTCACAGTTGAAGATTGCGTCGATAAAGTCCCGAACCGTTTTGAACTGGTTATGCTGGCCGCGCACCGCGCACGCGAGATTTCTTCGGGTGCCGCGATCACGGTGAACCGCGACAACGACAAGAATCCGGTCGTATCACTGCGTGAGATTGCGGATGAAACCCAGAGCGCGGAAGAGCTTCGGGAACGCCTGATCGAGAGCAACCAGAACCAGATCGAGGTGGACGAGCCGGAAGAAGACGCAATGGCGCTTCTGATGGGAGCCGAACAGGACAAGCCGGAAGAAGACAGCATGTCCGAAGAGATGCTGCTCCGCCAGCTGATGGCGGCACAGGGGCAGGGCTGACAGGGCCCTTCGCCTGCCTGAGGAAGACATGGCATGGCAACGACGGTCGAAGTTCCGGACATCACTGCCGACGATCTGATCGCGCTTGTCGCAAAATACAATCCACGCACCAACGCTGACCTGATCCGCGCGGCCTATGATTATGGCCGCGATATGCATGAGGGTCAGTACCGCCATTCGGGTGAACCCTATTTCACCCATCCGGTGGCCGTTGCGGCAATCCTGACAGAGCAACAGCTGGATGATGCAACGATCATCACGGCATTGCTGCACGACACAATCGAAGACACCAAGGCCTCCTATTCCGAGGTTGAGACGCGGTTTGGCAAAGAAGTGGCTGAACTGGTCGATGGTGTCACCAAACTGACGAACCTGCAGCTGAACTCCACAGAGACCAAACAGGCGGAGAATTTCCGCAAGCTCTTCATGGCGATGTCCAAGGATTTGCGTGTCATTCTGGTAAAGCTCAGCGACCGGCTGCACAATATGCGCACGATTAAGGCGATGCGCCCGGAAAAGCAGGCGCAGAAGGCGCGCGAAACGATGGAGATCTTTGCGCCGCTGGCAGGCCGGATGGGTATGCAGTGGATGCGCGAGGAGCTGGAGGATCTGGCGTTCCGGGTGCTCAATCCTGAAGGCCGCGCCAGTATCATCCGGCGATTTATCAACCTGCAGCGCGAAACCGGCGATGTGATCCAGCGCATCACCGGTGATATGCGCCTCGAACTCGACAAGGCGGGTGTCGAGGCGGAGGTCTTCGGCCGTGCCAAAAAGCCGTATTCCATCTGGCGGAAGATGCAGGAAAAGGAACAGACCTTCTCGCGTCTGTCGGACATCTACGGATTCCGGATCATCACAGCGTCGGAAGAAGACTGTTACCGTACGCTGGGTGCCATTCACCAGCGCTGGCGCGCCGTGCCCGGGCGGTTCAAGGATTACATCAGTCAGCCGAAATCAAACGGCTACCGCTCTATCCACACAACTGTTTCCGGCAGAGATGGCAAACGTGTCGAAGTGCAGATCCGCACCAGCCAGATGCACGACGTGGCCGAGACTGGCGTTGCGGCGCACTGGTCCTATCGTGACGGCGTGCGCAGTCAGAACCCTTTTGCTGTCGACCCGGCGAAATGGATCACGACGCTGACGGAACAGTTCGACGCGGAAGAGGACCACCAGGATTTTCTCGAAGCCGTGAAGCTGGAGATGTATTCGGACCAGGTCTTCTGCTTCACGCCCAAGGGCGAGGTCGTCAAACTGCCCCGGGGTGCGACGCCGATTGATTTCGCCTTTGCCATCCACACCCGGATCGGCATGGCCTGCGTCGGGGCCAAGGTTGACCATATGCGCGTGCCTCTCTGGACGCGTCTCAAGAACGGTCAGAACGTCGAGGTGATCACCGCTGAGGGCCAAAGCCCTCAGGCGACGTGGCTGGATATTGCCACGACCGGTAAGGCACGGGCCGCCATCCGCAAATCCCTGCGTGAGGAAGACCGGGCGCGGTTTGTGAAACTCGGCCGGGAACTTGCGCGCTCTGCTTTCGAACATGTCGGCCGCAAAGCGACGGACAAGGCATTGTCGACGGCTGCCCGGAATATGCGCCTGAAAAACCGGGATGATCTGCTGGCGCGCCTTGGCAGCGCCGAAATCACCGGTCGCGAAGCCGTACAGGCCGTCTATCCTGACCTGACGCCCAAAAAGGGTGAAAAGGTTGACGCCAGCCGCGCTGTAATCGGCCTGTCGCCGGACCAGTCATTCGACCGGGCGTTCTGCTGCCAGCCGCTGCCGGGTGAACGGATTGTCGGGATTACGTTCAAGGGGCGCGGCGTGGTGGTGCACGCCATCGACTGTGACCGCCTCGGCGCCTACGAGGACCAGCCTGAACGCTGGCTGGACCTGCGCTGGCACGAGGGCAGCCATCCGGCGGTGTACGGTGCGACGCTTGAAGTCACGCTGAACAATGACGCGGGCACACTGGGACGCATCTGCACATTGATCGGAGAGACCCGAGCGAATATCTCTGATCTGCAGTTTGTTGACCGTAAACCTGACTTTTTCAAACTGCTGATCTATGTCGAACTTCGGGATGTGGCGCATCTGCACTCGCTGATGCTCACGCTAGAGGCCGAAAGCGACGTGGCCGACGTTACCCGGTCGCGCAATATGTCGCAGCAGCAAACAGAAACTCCCGGCTGATGTCGCAACCCGGTCATCTGGTAGTCATATTTTCACGATGATCTGTCATGGTCGCCACGCAGTCGATGAAATGAGGACACCACCGCTTGGTCTTTAAACGCAGAGATCCCAAAAGCTGGCCCCGTGCCCTGCTTGAGTTTCTGTGGCCGCGCGGAGGCTGGGCACGGGCGTTTCACTATGTGAAGCACAGGATGCGGCGTCTGCCCGACAGCCCTGAACGCATCGCGCGCGGCATATGGGCGGGTGTTTTTGCCTCATTCACACCGTTCTACGGATTTCATTTCTTTATCGCGGCCGGTCTTGCGACCGTAATGCGCGGAAATGTGATCGCGTCGCTGATGGCGACCTTCTTTGGCAACCCGCTGACCTATGTGCCGATCGGGGTCGCAGCGCTGTCAACCGGCCACTGGCTTCTGGGTGACACGGTCGACGAAGGGATGCACCGTTCCTTCGGCGGTAAATTCGTGGATGCGGGCGCGGACCTCAAAGACAACTTCAAAGCTCTGTTCACGGATGACACGGCCGACTGGAGCGGCTGGCACGTATTTTATGACGAGATTTTTTTCCCCTATATGGTGGGCGGTGTTCTTCCGGGTATCTTCTTTGCGACGCTGTGTTATTATCTTTCTGTGCCGCTCATAAGGGCGTATCAGAAGCGCCGGAAAGGCGCCATAAAAGCCAAGTTTGACGCTCTCAAGGCGAAAGCCGCGGCAAAAGCGGATGCCAAGCGCAAAGCGGAACATCATTCAGCCGGGGAATAAAAAGGGGGACGTATGTCTTTTGCTGGAAAACTGCGCCTTGGCGTAAACATTGATCACGTGGCCACAGTCCGGAATGCGCGCGGCGGCGCCTATCCTGATCCGTTGCGGGCAGCGCGTATTGCTGAAGAAGCGGGGGCGGATGGGATTACCGCACACCTGCGCGAGGACCGCCGTCATATCTCGGATGCGGATATCGAAGGTCTTATGGACGTTCTGTCTGTGCCGCTGAATTTTGAGATGGCCGCGACAGATGAAATGCAGAAAATTGCTTTGCGACACAGACCGCACGCGGTTTGTATTGTGCCGGAGAAGCGGGAAGAGCGCACCACTGAGGGTGGCCTGGAAGTCGCGCGCGAGGAAAACCGTCTCGCCCATTTCATTGCGCCACTGCGGGATGCCGGGTGCCGCGTGTCCATATTCATCGCTGCAGACAAACGCCAGATTGAGGCCGCGCACCGTATCGGGGCGCAGGTAATAGAACTGCACACCGGGGCCTATTGCGACGCCCACGCAGAAGATGATCAGGAAGCACGCGACCGCGAACTGAATGCGCTGCGCGAAATGTCCGCCTTTGCGCACAGCCTCGGGCTGGAAGTGCACGCGGGACACGGTCTGACTTATGACACGGTCACACCGGTTGCCGCATTCCCGGAGGTGATGGAACTGAACATCGGGCACTTCCTGATCGGGGAGAGCATTTTTCTTGGACTTGGACCGGCAATCTCGGAGATGCGCCGGCTTATGGACGAGGCGCGTACCTAGGCTTCGGTTACTGTTTTACGGGTGTGGCCTACCCGTATTACGAGAGCGCTAGGCGGATTTCCGCATTGTGGCAGAAATGTGGCAACTTTTGCCCAGAAGTTGACACATTTCTCCCCTAGGTTGCGCTTATAGATTTTTCTTTAAGGTTTTCACAATGTTCCGCCCCATCCGATTCTGTCTGACCATGATTCTCTCTCTCGCCGCTGTGGCGGTAATTGCTCAGATTGTGTTTATTGTTTCTGGTCTCAGCATAAGTCTGAGCCCCGTCCCTTTCGCCTGTCTTGTTCTTGCCGCCCTGCTTGAGGGGCAGAATTACGCAAAATCCCATAAAAAAAGGCCTCAACGCGATACGATTTGGCTCGCGGCCCTCAGTATGACGGCTATGGCCGTGCTGGTGCTGGACGCGATTTACGCCCTTTTCCGCATTTTTTCACCGCACCATGTCGCTGTTTTGGGGCAGATTGAGCCGATGAATTTTGCCCTCGCGCTTGTTGCACTGGCAGTCGTGGCCTGTATTGCGGTACGCTTCAGCTACGAAGCGGGACTCAAAATTGTTCTGGATCGCTACACTCCTTAAGGTTGAGAGGCATTTGTCCCATGGAATCGGCAGAAACGCTTATTCCGCTCTCGGTCATACTGATCGGATGGATGATTGCCGGCGGAAGTCCGGGTCCGGCGACGCTGGCAATCTCCGGCACTTCCATGCAGCAGGGTCGCCTTGCCGGTCTGACAATAGCCTCAGGTATCCTGGCAGGCTCTGCGTCCTGGGGCATTGCCGCTGCCATGGGGTTTTCGGCCGTCATGATGGCAAACGTCTGGCTGTTTGAATTTCTGCGCTATGCCGGTGCGGCCTATCTCTTCTGGCTTGCTGTCCGGTCGCTGCGCTCGGCAGGCCTCCGCAACAGTATCGCTGCGCCTGACGTGCCACGCGCACGGCTGTTCCGCCGGGGGATGCTGCTTCATCTGATGAACCCGAAAGCTGTTCTCGGCTGGGGGGCGATCTATGCTATAGCCCTTCCGCAGAATGCCGGGCCCACCGATGTCTGGAGCCTCTTTGCGGCACTCTTCTGTTGCTCCTGCATTGTCTTCCTTGGCTACGCGATGCTTTTCTCCTGGGGGCCGGTCGCGCGGGGGTATGCCCGTGCGCGCCGCGTCTTTGATCTGGCTTTTGGTCTTCTGTTCGGGTTCGCCGGGGTGCGGATACTGACGGCGCGCCTTGTCTGATACAGCGCGCGGCTGTTTTCTCCGGCGAAATCCCACGCTACAAGACGGCAGGCAGGCGAAGGGCGCACTATGATCCTCGGTATCGGAACCGATCTCGCGAACATTGAACGGATACAGGGCACTCTGGACCGCTTTGGTGATCGATTCAAAAACCGCGTTTTCACGGAAACAGAACAGCGCAAGGCGGAACGCCGAAAGGATGTTGCAGGAACATACGCCAAACGCTGGGCCGCTAAGGAAGCCTGCTCAAAAGCACTGGGCACGGGGCTCGCCATGGGCATTTCGTGGAAGGATATGGCTGTCAGCAATCTGCGCAGCGGCCAGCCGGTGATGCAGGTGACAGGGTGGGCGGCTGACCGGCTTGCCGAAATGACGCCAGACGGCCATGAAGCGATTATTCACGTGACCCTGACCGATGATCACCCCTGGGCGCAGGCCTTCGTTGTGATTGAGGCGCGACCGCGCACCGCCTGATACGGACGTGTGACCGGTGATCGCCTTGACTTGCCCGGTCTGCCTGCGCATTACGGCCCAAACCATTCAGGAATCCGCCACATGGCAGCCAAAGAAAAGAAACCGCAGAACGCCTTTGTCGAGACGGTTAAAACAATTGTTTATGCGCTTCTGATTGCAGGTGTTTTCCGCACCCTGTTCTTCCAGCCCTTCTGGATCCCGTCCGGCTCCATGAAAGAGACCCTGCTGGTCGGTGATTTCCTGTTCGTGAACAAGATGGCGTACGGGTATTCCTATGCGTCCTGTCCCAGCCTGTATATGCCGCGTTTCGGTGTCGATATAGACGCCAAAAACATCTGTGGCTTTCTGGACGGGGACAACACACGCATCCTCGGCGGGGACCCGGAGAGGGGTGACGTAGTCGTGTTCCGTCATCCGGTGTCGGGGCGTGACTATATCAAACGCCTGATCGGACTTCCCGGTGACAAGATCCAGATGCAGGACGGGCTGATTGTTCTGAACGGTGAGGTGCTGCCGCAGGAACCGGCTGGTACCTTTGAGGAACTCATGGAGCCTCAGGGACCCGAAGGCCGCCGCCCGCGCTGCTCGAACGGCCCTGTGGGTGACGGTGGCGCCTGTCTCAAGACCCGGGCGATTGAAACGCTGCCGGACGGCTCACGGCACACCGTTCTGGACATTGGTCCCCAGTCCTCCGACCGCACAGGGATCTACACTGTTCCTGAGGGACATTATTTCTTCGTCGGTGACAACCGCGACAATTCAGCAGACAGCCGTCTGGCGCAGCAGGTCCAGGGTGTCGGTTTCGTTCCCTACGAAAACCTGATCGGACGTGCAGACCGCATCATGTTTTCTTCGGGTGGCCGGTCGATGCTGTTTTTCTGGACATGGCGCGGAGACCGTTTCTTTAAGGCAGTCGAGTGAAGCTCTCGACCGAACTGCGGGCCTTTCAGGACCGGTTGGGCCACGTCTTCTCCCGGCCTGAACTGCTGGCCCAGGCGGTAACCCACGCGTCGATGTCATCTGCCACCCGGGACGACAACCAGCGTCTGGAATTCCTTGGCGATCGTGTTCTGGGTCTTGTTATGGCCGAGGCGCTGCTGGAACTGGACCCCAAAGCATCCGAAGGACAGCTGGCGCCGCGCTTCAATGCGCTGGTTCGCAAGGAAACCTGCGCCGATGTCGCCCGTGACATTGATCTCGGGGCAGTCCTGAGGCTGGGGCGGTCCGAAATGCTGTCCGGAGGACGGCGCAAACAGGCGTTGCTCGGTGACGGGATCGAGGCCGTTATTGCCGCGATTTACCTAGATGCGGGTTTCAGCATTGCCAAGGAGACGGTTCTGCGCCTCTGGGGCGCCCGCGTGCACGAGGTTGAAAGAGATGCCCGGGACGCGAAAACAGCATTGCAGGAATGGGCGCAGGCACGGGGGCTGAGGCCACCAGTCTATACGGAAACGGCACGTACCGGCCCGGATCATGCCCCCCAGTTTACAATCCTCGCGAGCTTGGAGAACGGCGCCAGCCAGGATGCCCGTGCAGGGTCAAAGCGTCAGGCGGAGCAGGCCGCCGCTGCCGCTCTTTTGGCCGAAGTGGAGAAATCGGAATGACAACGCGCGCAGGTTTTGTGGCCCTGATCGGTGAACCGAACGCGGGCAAGTCCACGCTTCTGAACCGCATGGTGGGTGCCAAAGTGTCCATTGTCACGCATAAGGTGCAGACGACGCGTGCGCGCATCCGGGGTGTCGCGATGGAGGGTCAGAGCCAGATCGTTTTTGTGGATACGCCAGGTCTGTTCCAGCCCCGCCGCCGGCTGGACCGGGCTATGGTCGCGGCCGCCTGGGGCGGTGCTGCGGATGCGGATGTCATCGTGCTTATGATCGAGGCGCATCGCGGCGTGACCGAAGGTGTTGAGCGCATACTGGAGGGGCTTGCGGATATCGGCGAAGGGCGGGCCGTAGCGCTCGCGATCAACAAGATAGACCGGGTGCCTGCCGAAACCTTGCTGGCTCTCAGTCGGGATCTCAACAGCCGGTACGCCTTCGCGGGAACCTTCATGATCTCGGCAGAACGGGGACACGGTGTTGACGATCTGCGGAAATGGCTGGCCGTGGAGCTGCCCGAGGGGCCGTTTCTCTATCCGGAAGACCAGATTGCCGATTTGCCGATGCGGATGATCGCGGCGGAAATGACACGTGAAAAACTCACGCTGCGTCTGCACCAGGAACTGCCCTATCAGCTCACCGTCGAAACCGAAAAGTGGGAAGAGCGCAAGGATGGGTCGGCCCGGATTGACCAGCTGATCTATGTGGTGCGCGACGGTCATAAGGGGATCGTTCTGGGTCACAAAGGTGAGACGATCAAAGCAGTATCGAAGGCGGCGCGCGAAGAGCTTGAGGAATTTCTGGGACGGCGGGTGCACCTGTTTCTTCAGGTTAAGGTCCGTCCCAACTGGCTGGATGAAGCCGAGCGCTATTCGGAGATGGGTCTGGAGTTCAGGGATGGTAACGACTGATCATCCGACGCTTTTCAGCGGGCGTGACATCTGATGGCGCGGCTGACGGCACGTTTCTGGGTCGATGCCTATCTTACGCGGTTGCGGGGGGCTGATATTCCTGCGTTCGTCGTGGCGCATGGCGATGACACGGCGGGGGCAGTTCTGGTCAAGCTGAACACGCTGGATGGTGGCGCAAAGCTTTTCCACCGCACCTGGGATCTTCTGGAGGACAAACAGGCGTGGTCAGCGCTTTGTGCAGGGTCAGAGGCGGATGTTGACGGCGCGGTAGCGCGCCAGCGCGGTTTTGACCCGGACATCTGGGTCATCGAAGTAGAAGACCGGCAGGGCCGACATCTGCTGGACCAGCCCGGGATGGTCTGATGGAGTGGCGGGATCAGGGGATTTTGCTGAGCACCCGCCGCCATGGCGAAACATCTGCGATCATTGAAGTCTTTACACCCGACCACGGCAGGCACGCCGGCGTGGTGCGCGGTGGGACCAGCCGTAAAATTGCGCCACATCTGCAACCGGGTGCCCAGCTTGACCTTGTGTGGCAGGCAAGGCTTGAGGATCACATCGGCAGTTTCCGTGTTGAACCGGTGCGCAGCCGGGCAGCTTCCGCGCTTGGTGAACGTCTGGCACTGGCCGGGCTGAATGCCGTCACGGGGTTGCTGGGGTTCTGTCTGCCAGAGCGGGAACCACATCCGGAACTGTATCGTCATACAGAGCAACTGCTGGATCTGCTGGACCAGCCGGACCTTTGGCCGCTGGCCTACCTGAAATGGGAAGTCCGGCTGTTGCACGAAATGGGCTATGCGCTGGAACTGGATCGTTGCGCGGTGACGGGAACGCAGGAAGACCTGATATACGTGTCTCCTAAATCCGGGCGTGCTGTGTCGCGGGGCGCGGCAGGGGAATGGGCTGATCGCCTTTTGCCGCTGCCGCCGGTCCTGCGCGGTACAGGCAATGCACCGGATCAGGAGATCGCCGACAGCTTTGTGACCACCGGGTATTTTCTGACGCAACATCTTGCGCGGGATCTTGGTGACAAGCCGCTTCCCGACGCCCGCGCGCGGTTTGTTGATCTGTTCAGCCGTCGGATCTGAACACCATCTTGCGGCCTTCCGGCGTCGACAGGATCAGTGTGTCGCCCAACACTTCTGACAGGGTCATTTCATCCAGCGCGGCAAAAAAACGGGTTTCGGCGGCCAGATCAGGACAGGCCATACGCGTTGCCGCAACAGGACCTGTTTCAAACCAGGGATAGGGTACGGTCATACTGGCGGAATAGCTGTTGCAGGGCGCGTTGCCGGTGATTTTGCCTGCTTCCGGGAAAATCAGCGTAGCATTCGCGCTGAAAGGTTCTCCGTCTATCTCTGCCAGTGTCCACACCCTTTCGGAAGCGCCGTAAGCGGCAACCGTTTCGTCTTTCCGGCAGGAGGCTGCAAAAATCATTGCACCCACTGAAGCCAGCAGAAGGACGCGGGACGTCATTGCAGTGCGACGACCAGATCGGCAAGGGTGTCGAATGCCTGGGCAGGGCGTGTCCTCCCGCCGATCTGAGGCAGGCCGATCATCGTCGCGAGAGCGCTTTGCGCAAATTCAGGGTTCGTGATGCCAAGCTGCCTCAGCAGGTTGCCAAGATAGGTCAGACGTTCCGCATCGACCTGAGCCAGCGCGCGTGCCACGGTTTTATCGGTACGCGCCCAGGTGCGCAGGGCCGGATCCTGTTTGTCGGCGAGAACACGTTTGCCAAACCGGCGCAGACGCTGTTCTGCGTTGCCTTCTTCCGCCAATGCATCGACGACATCTGCAAACGCGCGGCCCTGCCAGTCCCTGATCACGGCTTTCTGGAAATCCGGCACGTCTTTGAAATGCCAGTAAAAAGAACCTTTGGTCGTACCGAGCTGACGGGCCAGCGGTTCTGCGGCCAGCGCTGTCGGCCCTTCAGCCACCAGCGCCCGGAGGCCGGCATCAATCCAGGACTGACGGTTCAGGCGGGTACGTTTCATACCACAGCCTTAAAAAGCCGGACGGTGATCCGCAAGCTGATGGGCGGCCATTCGCGCAATACGGGACGTTTCGCCGCGGCGCAGCGTAAGAATGATGCGTTGCAACAACGGAACCGCCCCTGAAGCGGTGCTCAGGGGCAGAAACTGCGTTCGTTCGGCCTCAGCCCAGGATTCGCCGGGCGATGACCTGTGCCTGGATTTCAGCAGCACCCTCAAAGATGTTCAGGATACGCGCGTCGCAGAGGACACGGCTGATCTTGTATTCGAGCGCAAAACCATTGCCGCCGTGTATCTGCAGGCCGTTGTCCGCAGCGGCCCAGGCAACACGTGCACCCAGCAGCTTGGCCATGCCGGCCTCGACGTCGCACCGCCGTCCTTCATCCTTTTCGAAAGCCGAGAAATACGTCAGCTGTCGGGCGATCATGATCTCCACTGCCATCATTGCCAGTTTACCTGAAACCCGGGGAAAGCAGATCAGCGATTTGCCGAATTGTTTGCGGTCCTGGGCGTATTGCATCGCGATGTCCAGCGCGGACTGGGCCACACCGATGGCGCGGGCTGCCGTCTGGATACGCGCGGATTCAAAGGTCTCCATCAGTTGCTTGAAGCCCTTGCCTTCCTCGCCGCCGAGCAGGTTTTCGCCTTTGACAAAGAAATTGTCGAACGCCAGTTCGTACTCCTTCATCCCGCGGTACCCCAGAACCTCAATCTCGCCGCCGGTCATGCCTTCGGTCGGGAAGGGGTTCTCAACATCGCCGGGTGTTTTTTCCGCGATGAACATGGACAACCCTTTGTAGTCTGTCGTCTCCGGGTCCGTGCGTGCGAGCAGGGTCATGATCTGCGTGCGGGTCGCATGGGTGATCCACGTCTTGTTGCCTGTAATCCGGTAATCATCTCCGTCCCGCACGGCGCGGGTGCGCAGGCTTCCCAGATCGGACCCGGTGTTGGGCTCCGTGAAAACGGCAGTCGGCAGCGTTTCAGCTGAGGCGAGACGCGGCAGCCATTTCTCTTTCTGCTCCTGCGTGCCCCCGGCGATGATCAGCTCGGCGGCGATTTCAGAGCGCGTTCCCAGCGAGCCCACGCCGATGTAGCCGCGGGACAATTCTTCGGAGACCACACACATCGACACCTTTGACAGACCGAAGCCGCCGTATTCTTCCGGTATCGTCAGACCGAAAACGCCCATTTCGGCGAGTTCCTCAATGACGTCCATGGGGATAAGTTCGTCTTTGAGGTGCCATTCATGGGCAAAGGGTTCGACCTTTTCGACGGCGTAGCGGCGGAACTGCTCGCGGATCATCTCCAGTTCATCATCCAGGCCGGACGCGCCCACCATGATGTTGGCGGCATGTTCCTGCATCAGGTCGACAAGGCGTGTACGCGCCGCCTGGGTGTTACCATGTTGTGTGAGCGTCATGACGGATGGTTCCATCATCGCGCGCATGTCCTGCTGGCCGAGACCCAGATCCTGCAGGCGAAGGATCTCGCCCTGGTTCATCTGGATGCCGCCATAGATCTGCCAGAGGTATTCACCGAAAGCGATCTGCAGGATCAGCTGTTCGGTCTCGTTGAACTTTCCCTCCGCCTGAAGGCCCTCTGCCCATTTCTGCATCTGATGCAGCGACTGCACATAGGTGGCCAGCCACGCAAGACCATGCGCAGCTGTCTGATGCTGCTCTACCAGTGTTCCCGAAACCCGGCCGTCCGGTGCGACGAGGTTCCTGACACGATCCCGCGCTGTTTCGAGTATGCTGTCGATTGCCGGGAGAGCTCCGGCTGTCAGCGTCATAAGATCAGCGAGCAGTACTTCGGGACTTCCTACCGGGTCCTGTCCGTCATGGGCCATTTCAACATCCTCCTGCGGTCCTGTTGTGGTCTAGGTACTTTGCAGGTGCA
Source organism: Roseobacter phycocola (assembly GCF_042055075.2). Taxonomy (GTDB): domain Bacteria; phylum Pseudomonadota; class Alphaproteobacteria; order Rhodobacterales; family Rhodobacteraceae; genus Roseobacter. The sequence continues at coordinate 4,004,105 of NZ_CP194010.1, forward strand.
GCGCAACAAAAATACATTGTGGTGCGGCATTTTGTATGAAAATTACGCAAGGAAACTGGCGAATTTGCTGCGATGCAACGCTCAGCGTCCAGGATACCTGACCCTCAGACGAAAAAAAACCGATCTACCGGCCTTTCTGGCACGGTACATCGGCTTCTCACTCGTAACTCAGGAATCAGGCTCAGGGCCGATTCCCCCCTTATCCCTGACGGGCAACAGTCACACCGGATACGTCCTCGATGAACGTGACGATCCGGGTTTTTACAGTGTCGTCGCGAATTGCGGCGAGCGCGGTCACGATCTCCATGCTGGGATCGCGACCCTTTTCGGCTTCTTCCGAAGCATCAAGGCCTTCAAAGAAATATGACGTTGGAACGTCCAAAATTCTGGACAGTTCGTAAAGCCGGCTGGCGGCAATACGATTGGAGCCGATTTCATATTTCTGAATTTGTTGGAAAGAGAGGCTCAGCTCGCGCGCAACGTCAGTCTGGGACAGACGACGGATTGTGCGGATCTGTTTGAGCTTTCTTCCAACATGAACATCTACAGGATGGGACATACTTTTTAACACCTCTGGTTGAGACTGATTACTCTCTTCGCGGGAAATGGCGTTTCGATCAACTGACTACCTTTTATTTTTTTTTGACTAAAAATGTTCAGTTGATGGGTGAAAAATGTTGCATTGGTGGGTGATTTATTTACCATTGTGCGTAATGAACGAGATTATGAAGCCAACCGAGTCTGCCCCGGTCGCCAGAAAGACTGCGGAATCTCATAGCCTTCTGCATGAGATGATCCGTTCTTTTACTACTCTGGCGAGAACCCTGAACCTCAGCCATGCGGTTCGGGAGCTGGGCAGCACGCGCCAGACAGTGCGCCGTCACATCGCTTTGCTGGAGGAAGCGAAGGGTGTTGAGCTGTTCGCTATCGAGGATCGTCAGTACCGCCTGACGGAAGCCGGCGAGCAGGCGCTGCCTGCGGCTCAGGAGATTCTGGCGCGGGGCAATGCATGGCTCAGCGGAGATATGAATCACCTCAGCGGTTTGCTGACGTTGTCTCACAGTCAGCCAAACGGCTGGAGTTTCCATCAGCATCAGCAGCGAATCGACGTGATCTGGAAGCCGGAAAACATTCTGTTCCGCGAGGCGTTCCGCGCCTGGACTATGAGCGGCGGCCATATTGAACACGAAAATATGGCGCATATCCGCCCCTATCTGATGGTCTACAGAGAATCGCCGACCGGCTGGATCTGTGTGGAAATGGGCGAAAAGTCATTTTACTCAATCTGGTTTGGCTGGACGAACGCCCGGAGCAGTATCGGCCGGCCGATCGGCCAGTTTCCGGGTGGTCAGGATTTCGCACTGATGCTCGATCTGCCTTACAAAGACGTTAAAACAACAGGAGGATGTCGCTTAGATCAGATATTTACACAGGTCCCGCGCATGCCAGGCGGTGATCTTGTGCCGACAGCTTATCACAGACTTTTGCTGGGAGGTGCTTTCCCGGACGGGAGTTTCGCGCTGATTGCGGTGCTGGACCGGTCACGCGAAATCAATATACCCGGGCTTGATCCCGGTGTCCTGGATATGGCGCCGCTGGACTCGCAGGTGGCTTTCGACCCGTCCTGCGTAAAATACGAGCAGGCAATGATAAATTAGGTTAACCTGTGATGGTAATGCCATCAGAGGAGAACCCCTAATGACCCTGCACACCTTTCAGGACGGAACACGGTTCCTGGCCAGCAGCTCAAGTTTGCTGAACGAGCACGGTATAGAACTTCAGGTCGGACACGACTTTGACGAGTATCGCGAGATACTTGCCGAGGCCCGTCCGGGACACACTCTGGGTGCGCCTCTGAACCCGGATCTCCAGCCTATGACTCCTGCAAATTCCTTCTGGATTGCGGGACGGGACGGTAATGGAACAATCATGCATACTCAGGCAATGCGCTGTGTGGACCTGCGCGGCGGCTATCTGTCGGATTATCTGCGTCACCGCTTTGTCGATTACCCGCCGTCCTGCCTCGATATTGACATGCAGCGCTCCCGCTACAGAGCCGGTCCTGGCGCCCAGCGTATCAAGGGGCAGGTCTGTTACCATGGCGAATTCTGGATGGGCGGCGAGCCCGGACAGTACCGCGGAACGGGTCTTTCCTACATCCTTGGGCGGTACGCTTTCCTGCTCGGACTGCAGATGTACGATCCGGACTACATTTTTGGCTTCATGGAGCGGACAGTTGTCTTCAAAGGCTTCCCCGCGCGCCACGGATATATGCACATGGAGCCAAGTGCGCTGCGTTGGTACATTAAGAATAATGAAAACCCGCTGGAAGGTTATCTGGTCTATGTCGGCCGTGACGACATCCGCTTCCTGCTGGATATGCCACTGTCAGATATTCTGGACATGGCGGCCTGATAAGCAGATCCGCCCGCCGGCTGATGGCGGCGGCGGGCGGTATCTTTGCGTTGTCGATCAGCAGCGCGTCAGCTGATAGCGGCTGCGCGCACATCCTCGTCGATGAACGGCAGATACTGCGCGAAGTTATCCGAGAACATCTTCACCAGTTTGGCTGCCTGACGGTCGTAGGCTTCCGGGTTGTCCCAGGTCCGCCGTGGATCGAGCAGAATGCTGGGTACGCCTTTTACGTCTACCGGCACTGAGAAACCGAAATTCGGGTCCTTGCGGAATTCTGCATCGGCGAGCGATCCGTCCAGCGCCGCGGTCAGCAGGCCGCGTGTTGCTTTGATCGGCATACGGCTGCCTGTTCCATAAGCTCCGCCGGTCCAGCCCGTATTCACAAGCCAGCACGTGGCCCCGTGTGTGGCGATTTTTTCGCGTAAAAGGTTGCCGTAAACCTCCGGGCGTCGCGGCATAAAGGGTGCGCCAAAGCAGGTGGAAAAGGTCGGCTCCGGTTCGGTCACGCCACGCTCTGTACCTGCAACCTTTGATGTGAAGCCGGACAGGAAGTGGTACATCGCCTGAGCAGGTGTCAGGCGCGAGATCGGAGGCAGAACACCAAATGCGTCGCAGGTTAGCATGATGATATTCTTCGGATGACCGCCGCGTGCAGCCTCAGAAGCGTTTGAAATATAGTGCAGCGGGTAGGCGCAGCGCATGTTCGCGGTCAGGCTGTCGTCGTCAAAATCCAGTTCCCGGGTCTCTTCGTCATAGATCATGTTTTCAATGACCGTGCCGAACTTCTCGGTGGTTGCGTAGATTTCCGGTTCTGCTTCTGCGCTGAGGTTGATGGTCTTTGCGTAACAGCCACCCTCGAAATTGAACGTTCCGGTGTCTGACCAGCCATGCTCGTCATCCCCGATAAGGGTCCGGGACGGATCGGCCGACAGAGTTGTTTTCCCGGTGCCCGAGAGACCAAAGAAAACCGCGGCGTCGACCGGGTTGCCGTTCGCGTGATTGGCAGAGCAGTGCATTGGCATCACGCCCTGTTCCGGCAGCAGGTAGTTCAGCAGCGTAAAGACGGATTTCTTATTCTCGCCGGCGTATTCGGTGCCACCGATCAGGATAAGCTTTTTGTCAAAGTTCATCGCTATCACGGTTTCAGAGCGGCAGTTGTGCTTCTTCGGATCCGCCTGAAAGCTGGGGCAGTTGATCACGGTGAAATCTGCGGTGAACTCGTCGAGGTCCTCAAGATCAGGGCGGCGCAGCATATGGCGGATAAAAAGGCCATGCCACGCCAGCTCCGTAACCATCCGCACATTGATTGCATGTTTGGGGTCAGCGCCGCCAACAAGGTCCTGAACAAAACAGTCCCGGCCTTCCATGTGTGTGAGCATATCTGAATGCAGGGCATCAAAGCCCTCCGGCGACATGGAAGCATTGTTGTCCCACCAGATTGTATCGGCAACACTGTCGGTTTTGACCACGTGTTTGTCTTTAGGGGACCGGCCGGTGAATTTTCCGGTGGTGACAAGAAACGTCCCACCTTTGCCCAGGCGTCCTTCGCCACGTGACAGAGCGTTCTCGATCAGGTCGGGTTCCATCAGGTTGTAATAAACATTTCCAAGGCCCCTTATCCCCTGATCTTCCAGTCTGAAGTCCGGGTTGACGCGCCCATGTGTCATTACGCTCTCTCCTGATGTGCTGCCTGTTGCGGCAGGAAACTGAAACTGTGCGAACGGCTTATCCACACCCACACGGGCTCTTAACATGACGTTTTGTGTCCTGAACAGGACGCTTTCAGGGAGTTAGCGCCACCATTGTGAACTTTGTCGGATGAAGGTGCGGACATGGTTTATGTGGGCGCTATCATTTTAACGAAGCCGTCAACAATGTGCGGCAATTTAGTCATCCGTAACCAAATTATGCCCCAATTGCGCCCAGGTGCTGCACTGATTCGCAGTTAACGATTGATTCGATCGGGTGAAAGATGGTGAATATTTCCAAAAACCCAAGAAATGAGCAGTACAAGGAAACAGGTAATGTCTAAAATCGCGCTTGTTGACGACGACAGGAACATCCTGACGTCCGTTTCGATGACGCTTGAGGCCGAAGGTTTCGAGGTTGAGACTTACAACGACGGTCAGGCCGCGCTTGACGCGTTTAACAAAAAACTGCCGGACATGGCAGTTCTGGATATCAAGATGCCGCGGATGGACGGCATGGATCTGTTGCAGCGTCTGCGCCAGAAAACCGCGATGCCGGTGATCTTTCTGACGTCCAAGGACGACGAAATTGACGAGGTTCTGGGCCTGAGGATGGGCGCGGACGACTACGTCAAGAAGCCGTTTTCGCAGCGCCTGCTGGTGGAACGTATCCGCGCTCTTTTGCGGCGCCAGGATGCGGTCGCCGGCGACGTGGTTGCTGACAGCGAAGAAACCAAGGTGATGGAACGTGGTGACCTGCGGATGGATCCGCTGCGCCATGCTGTCAGCTGGAAGGGCAAAGACGTCTCTCTGACCGTCACGGAATTCCTGCTGCTTCAGGCACTGGCTCAGCGTCCGGGCTTTGTAAAATCCCGAGACCAGCTGATGGATGTGGCCTACGACGATCAGGTCTATGTAGATGACCGCACGATCGACAGCCACATCAAGCGTCTGCGTAAGAAGATGCGGACGGCGGATGATGAGTTCTCGGCAATTGAGACGCTGTACGGTATCGGCTACAGGTATAACGAAGAATAAGTAACCGTGGCCCTGGCCGAAAGGACTTTCGTGCGGGATATGACGCCCCCTCAACCGAGGGACGAGGACCTCGTTCTCGGAGAAGACTGGGTCGCACCTGACAGTGCGGCCGGTAATGAGATGCGCGCCAGCCGGGAACGCCGGGGCCTGATGTCTCTGCGTACTTCGCCGCTCACTCGGAAAATCATCACATTCAACCTGATTGCCCTCAACATTCTTGTTGCGGGCATTCTATATCTTAATTCTTCCCGTGACAGTCTCGCGCTTCAGCGTGCGGCATCGCTGGTGTCCGAAGCGGAACTGATCGCTGACGTTGTTGAGGCCAGATTGCCTGCCGGCGCGCCGGTCAGTCTCGCAACCGGTGACGGTATTGATGTATCGGACACATTATCCGGTCTCGACCTGCGCAGTGGCATCGAGGTGTTTGTTTTCGACCCGACCGAAAGGCTTGTGGCAAGTATCGAAGGCAATCTGGCTGCAGACGAAATCGCTGGTGGGATCGGTGGCAAAACTTTCCTGACGGACATACTGAGCTGGCTCTGGACGACCGTGTCGGAACCATTCAGCGAAACCGAAGAAGTAGCCGTCGAACCGATGAAAGACCGGATCCGGCCGATTGTCAGCGAAACGCTGCGGGAGGGAACCCAGATCCGCGATGGTCTTGATGTCGCCGGTGGGGTGCTGTTTACCGTGGCGACGCCGGTTTTCCAGAACGGGGAACCGGTTGGTGTCGTTGCGGTGGCAACGGCCGCAGGTGAAATCGACAAACTGGTGCGGACAGAACGCGAGCGCGTTTTGCAGATGTTTGTGATCGCTACCGTCGTTTCGATCGGCCTGAGCCTTGTTCTGGCGTCTACCATCGCCAATCCTCTTGCTGATCTTGCCGCTGCGGCTGAACTGGGCCGGGACAAGAACGCCCGGAAGATGAACCCCGGTCGCATCCGTATCCCTGATCTGACGGCGCGGCCCGATGAGATCGGTCGCCTGAGCGGTGCTTTGCGCGGTATGATCTCCGCGCTCTACAACAGAATTGATGGCAACGAACAGTTTGCGGCAGATGTGGCACACGAGATCAAGAACCCGCTCGCTTCACTGCGCTCCGCTGTCGGCACACTCCGCATGGTCAAACGCGAGGATCAGAGAGAAAAACTGCTCGATGTCATTGACCATGATGTCCGGCGATTAGACCGGCTGGTCAGTGATATATCAAACGCTTCGCGACTGGACAGTGAACTCGTGAAGGAAGAAGAAGAGCCCTTTGACGTTCTGGGCACGCTGACCAATCTGGGCCAGTATCTGGGCGAGGATGCTCAGTCGCGTGGTATCGATTTCATCACCGACTTGCCGGACACGCCGATCACGGTACATGGCCTCGAAGCACGTTTGGCACAGGTATTCGTCAACCTGATCACAAACGCCATTTCTTTCTGTGAAGATGGTGACGCCATCCGGATCTGGGCCCGTAAGAAAGAGAACCGTGTGCTGATCGTCGTGGAGGATACTGGCCCGGGCATTCCTGACCAGGCGCTATCCAAGATCTTCAAACGCTTCTACTCACAACGCCCAGACGAGCATTTTGGCAACAATTCGGGCCTCGGACTTGCCATCTCCAAACAGATCGTGGAAGCACATGGTGGCGTCATCTGGGCCGAGAACATTCGTCCGACAGAAGCAGACATCACATCGGATCCGCTGGGCGCACGCTTTGTCGTGGGCCTGCCGATCTGAACCTTGGCGGCTGATCCGCTCATCGGCCAGCCGCCGGGGTCTGAAACCCTGCATGCCAGTACCGTTGTTCTTGATGACCATGCGCTTTTGATATTGGGCGCTGCCGGCAGCGGAAAATCGGCGCTTGCCCTCCAGCTGATGGCGCTGGGTGCTGATCTCCTGGCAGATGACCGGACCATTATCACGCGAGAGGGCAAAGATCTTCTGGCATCCTGTCCGGAATCTATTTCGGGGATGATTGAAGCCCGTGGTGTTGGCATACTGAACGCCAGACCGGCTGCTGCCGGGCGTGTCGGCGCAGTCGTCGATATGAACCGGATTGAATCCGACCGGCTGCCGCCTCCAAAGAATGTTACACTGCTCGGCGTGACACTGCCCTGTCTTCACAAAGTTGAAGCCAGCTATTTTCCTGCAGCAATTGTGCAATATCTCAGATGCGGCATCAGGGAGACATTATGAGACCGCAGGACACGCATGCGCGGCGCATTATCTTTGTGACAGGGCCGTCCGGTGCGGGCCGCTCCAGTGCGCTGAAAGTTCTGGAAGACGCAGGGTACGAAGCAATTGATAATCTGCCTCTGCGGCTGCTCGATACGCTGTTGGCCGGGCCCGAGAATGACAAGCCGATGGCGCTGGGCATTGATCCCCGGAACAGGGATTTTTCGACAACCAGAATTATTGACGTTCTCGGCAGCCTCGCAGTCACACCCGGTGTCGCGGCGGAACTCCTTTATCTGGATTGTCAGCCCGATGTACTGCTGCGTCGCTATTCTGAAACACGCCGCCGGCATCCACTGTCCCCTGATGACCGGCCGGCCGCGGGCATACAGCGTGAACTGAATATCCTGCTGCCACTGCGCGCACGCGCAGATGTTCTGGTCGATACGACCGATCTGAACGTGCATCAGCTGCGTGCTGAAATCGAAAACTGGTTCGCGCCAGGGGGAGAGCACAGGCTGAGCGTTTCGGTGCAGTCATTTTCCTACAAACGTGGCCTGCCACGCAGTGTGGATATGGTGTTTGACTGCCGGTTTCTGACGAATCCCTATTGGGTGGAAGAGTTGCGCGTTCTGGATGGACGTGACACCAGAGTGGCCGACTATGTCTCCGGCGATGCCCGGTTTGCCGGGTTTGCTGAAAAAGTCGAGGATCTCGCGCTGCTATTGCTGCCTGCTTATCGCGAAGAGGGAAAATCGCATCTTTCAATCGCCTTTGGGTGTACCGGTGGCCAGCACCGGTCTGTTGCAGTGGCTGAAAGGCTTGCTTTGCGCCTTGCGGAGGAGGGCTGGCAGGTGTCAATTAGACACCGCGAACTCGATCTGCGCAGAAAAAATGGTGAGGCCTGAACCCTTGATCGGTATTGTGATAGTCGCACATGGCGGACTCGCAGCGGAGTACCTTTCTGCGATTGAACATGTGGTCGGCAAGCAGACCGGCATCCGGGCAATAGCAATTCACGCAGATCACGACCGCAAGGCAAAGGAACGTGAAATCTGTGCCGCCGCTGATGAAGTAGATACTGGTTCCGGTGTCGTTGTTGTCACCGATCTCTATGGCGGTTCGCCTTCAAATCTCAGCCTTCTGGCCTGCAAGCCCGGGAACAGGAGGATACTTTACGGTGCCAACCTGCCGATGCTGATCAAACTGGCCAAGAGCCGTCGCAAACAGGTGCCGGATGCGGTACGTGCCGCACTCGAAGCCGGTAAAAAATACATCGACAGCCAGAATATCAGCGTTGAATAAGGACCCGGTTTGAGCATGATCCGTTGCACCGTCAAAATTGAAAACGAAAAAGGTCTTCATGCCCGGGCGTCCGCAAAACTCGTCGAAGTCGTCGAGGGTTTCGATGCCAGTGCTGAGGTTTCGAAGGATGGTATGACTGCATCAGGTGACAGTATTATGGGGCTTTTGATGTTGGCAGCTTCCCGCGGAACCTTTATTGACATTGAAACGACCGGGCCAGAGGCCGAAGCGCTTTCCGAGGCGCTGAAAGATCTGGTGTCGGGCAAATTCGGCGAAGAGGCCTGAGCGCGCAGCGCAGGGCCAGCAACAGACCGGGGGCGTGTCAGTGACGGACAGCTCACAAGAGATCAGTCAGGCGGAAAAACCCGCAAAGGCGGACTTTTCCAAGTACGACCGCCGCAGTCTTTCTTATGCGTCTACCTTCGATGACCCGCTGCAGTCCGCGGTGATCAAAGTGATCGAAGCGCTGACCGGCAAGCTGACAATTCTGCGTAAGGTTCAGGAATTTGAACGTCGCGGTGCACCTCAGGGACAGGCCTTCTGGCGGGCCGCGCTGGATGTCATGGGGATTGAACTGCAGACGCCCCAGTACCAGCTGGACCGCTTCCCCAAAGAGGGACCGGTGATTGTTGTATCAAACCATCCGCATGGCATGATCGACGGCATGATTTTTGCCGATCTGATCGGGCGGGTCCGTTCGGATTACCGAATTCTGACTCGGTCACTGCTGACGGCGATCGATGAAGTGGCGGGCTCCTATATGATCCCGGTACCGTTTCCGCATGACGAAGACGCTCAGCGCAAAGGCGTCGAAATGCGGGCCAAAGCAATGTCGCATCTTGCTGATGGTGGTGTCGTCGCACTGTTTCCCTCCGGTTCGGTTGCGGCGTCTGAGACCTGGTTTGGCCCCGCTATTGAGGCTGAGTGGAATGTGTTTACGGCAAAACTGATCCGTCGGTCGGGCGCAACTGTCGTGCCGATCCGCTTTCCGGGTCAGAATTCGCGGGCCTATCAGATCGCGAACAGGATTTCGCCGATGCTGCGGCAGGGACTGTTGCTGCACGAAGTGGTGCACGCATTTGACAAGCCGCAGGCGCCTGTGGTGGGTCATCCGCTTGACCCGGAAACCGTAGAGAAATGGGCAGATGACCCGCGCGGCTTTATGACCTGGCTGCGCGAACACACGTTGTCCCTGAAGGACTGACGCTCAGCGGGTCGGGACCGGCACTTCTCCGCGATAGTCGTAAAATCCGCGCTGCGTTTTCCGGCCAAGCCATCCGGCTTCGACATACTTTGTAAGCAACGGGCAGGGGCGGTACTTGGTATCCGCAAGCCCGTCGTGCAGCACGTTCATGATGGCAAGGCATGTATCCAGACCGATAAAATCCGCCAGTTCAAGCGGGCCCATCGGATGGTTCGCACCGAGACGCAGAGAGCTGTCGATCGACTGAACGCTGCCAACACCCTCGTAAAGCGTATAAACCGCCTCGTTGATCATCGGCATCAGAATGCGGTTCACGATGAAGGCCGGAAAATCCTCGGCTGAGGCGGCGGTTTTGTTCAGACGCTCCACAACTTCTTTGCAGGCGCTGAACGTTGGTTCATCCGTCGCAATGCCGCGTATCAGCTCGACAAGCTGCATCACGGGCACAGGGTTCATAAAGTGAAACCCCATGAACTTTTCAGGCCTGTCTGTGCGGCTGGCCAGCCGTGTAATCGATATTGAGGATGTGTTGGACGTCAGGATCGTATGCGGCTGCAGGTGTGGGACGAGATCCTCAAAAATGGCCTGTTTGACGGTTTCACGCTCTGTGGCGGCCTCGATAATCAGATCCGTCTGCCCCAGATCGCTGAGCGTCGTGGTCGGCTTCACCCGCGAAAGTGCTGCTGCCTGTTCTTCCGGCGTGATTTTCCCACGCCCGACCTGGCGGTCCATATTGCCCGTCATCAGCACGACCGCTGCATCCAGCGCGTCCTGACTGATATCGTTGAGCAGGACATCGTATCCGGCGAGCGCCATCACATGAGCGATGCCATTGCCCATCTGACCCGCACCGACAATACCAACTGATTTGATTTCCATGCGCCCAGCCTCTTGTTGACCTGCGCACTGTAAGGCCGGGGCGGGGGCACCCGCAAGGCTGCGCACCACGAATTATACAGGTCAAATTGGCGCTTTAAGAATTTTGAAGGGTTCCGGAGGCATAGAGGGATCGGGTGAATGAAAAGGTGGGTTATGACCTATGATGTGATGAGCACAGGGGCGCTTGATTATGCGCCCTGTTGCTATGGGAATTCAAAGCTTCTGTTCCGGGGGCCAAAGCGGCGTCTTGACGCGCCCTATGTTGCGTTCCTTGGAGGGACCGAAACCTACGGAAAGTTCATCAAAGCCCCGTTTCCGGCGCTGATCGAAAGTGGTCTGGGTGTGAACTGCGTGAATTTCGGCATTCCGAACGCGGGCATAGATGTTTTCGTCAATGATGCCGCACTGATTGATGCTGCCTGCGGGGCGAAACTGACGGTTGTCCAGGTTGTAGGCGCTCAAAATCTGTCAAACCGGTTTTATTCGGTGCACCCGAGACGGAATGACCGGTTCGTGACGGCCTCGCCGCTTCTGAAAATGGTTTTCCCTGAGGTGGACTTCGCGGAGTTTCATTTCAACCGGCACATGCTGAACTGTTTGCAGGAAACCAGCGAAGACCGTTTTTCGGTTGTGCGCGCCGAAGTGCAGGCCGCGTGGCTGGCCCGGATGCGCCTGTTGCTGCGCAAGGTGGATGGTCCGGTGGTTCTGGCCTGGGTTGCGGATCATGCGCCGATGACCGAAGAGCAGAGCGACAAAGCCTCTGCGCGGGGGCGTGACCCGCTTTTTGTTACGCGGGAAATGCTGGAGGAGATCCGCCCGGAACTGGCTGGCCTTGTCGAGGTGATTGCCACGCCGGAGGCAGTGGCGGCCGGAACGACGGGCATGGTTTTCAGCGAGCTGGAAGCGGTGGCCGCCAAGGAGATGCTGGGCCCACAGGCACATGGTGAAGTGGCACGGGCGATTGAACCGCTTCTGAACGAATTTGTCTGAAACGAAAAAGGCCGCCCGGAAACGAGCGGCCTTTCCTGTAGATTTGACCGGAACAGGTCAGATTTTCTCGATGAGTTCAGGAACTGCGGAAAACAGATCCGCCACGAGGCCGTAGTCTGCAACCTGGAAGATCGGCGCTTCTTCATCTTTGTTGATCGCAACGATGATTTTGCTGTCTTTCATGCCGGCAAGGTGCTGGATCGCACCGGAAATACCAACCGCGACATAAAGATCAGGGGCAACTACCTTGCCGGTCTGACCGACCTGCCAGTCGTTCGGTGCATAACCGGAGTCCACCGCAGCGCGCGATGCGCCGACAGCAGCACCGAGTTTGTCGGCCAGTTTCTCGATCAGTGCGAAGTCCTCTTCGGAGCCGACGCCACGACCACCGGAAACAACAACGCCTGCCGATGTAAGTTCGGGGCGGTCTGATTCCGCAACCTTGTCCTCGACCCATTCGCTCAGACCCGGGTTGGCCGCGGCACCGATGTTTTCAACGGCCGCGGATCCGCCTGTGCCCGCTGCATCAAAGGTGGAGCCACGGAAGGTGACGACCTTTTTCGCATCAGCAGACTTCACAGTCTGCATTGCGTTACCGGCATAAATCGGACGCTCGAAGGTGTCCGCATCCACCACCGCGGTCGCGTCAGAGATCACCATGACGTCCATCAGCGCTGCAACGCGCGGCATGATGTTTTTGGCGTCGGTCGTGGCTGGGGCCACAATGTGCGAATAGTCGCCGGACAGGGAAACGATAAGGTCCGCAACCGGCTCTGCAAGGCGCTTGCCATATAGCGCATCTTCGGCGCAGAGCACTTTTGCCACGCCTTCAATGGTGGCTGCCTCAGCGGCCGCAGCAGCACAGGTGGCCCCTGTGGCCAGCACGGTTACATCGCCCAGAGCCTGAGCCGCTGTAACCGCCTTGGCTGTGGCGTCCATCGCCAGTTCGCCGTCGTTGATTTCTGCAAGGAGAAGAACAGCCATTACACAGCCCCCGCTTCTTTGAGTTTAGCCACAAGCTCTTCAACCGAGCCCACTTTGATACCGGCTGCACGCGCTTCCGGCTCGACCGTCTTCACGACTTCGAGGCGGGGGGCGACATCTACGCCGTAGTCAGCGGCGGTTTTCTCATCCAGCGGCTTCTTCTTGGCTTTCATGATGTTTGGCAGGGACGCATAGCGGGGCTCGTTGAGGCGCAGATCCACAGTGATCACTGTGGGCATACTGACCTTAACAGTTTGCAGACCACCGTCGACTTCGCGTGTGACGACGGCTTTGTCGCCCTCAACAGCAACCTCGGAGGCAAATGTCGCCTGGGACCAGCCCATCAGTGCCGACAGCATCTGGCCGGTGGCGTTCATGTCGTTGTCGATGGCCTGTTTGCCGCACAGGACCAGACCCGGCTGTTCCTCATCGACAATCGCTTTGAGGATTTTGGCAACTGCCAGCGGTTCGATGTCATTGTGCACGTCGTCTGCTGCAACAACCAGGATCGCGCGGTCTGCGCCCATCGCCAGAGCGGTGCGCAGGGTTTCCTGGCTTTGCTTGACGCCAACGGATACGACGACCACTTCGTCGGCCTGACCTGCTTCTTTCAGGCGGATCGCCTGCTCGACCGAAATCTCGTCGAAAGGGTTCATCGACATTTTCACATTGGCAAGATCGACACCCGAACCGTCCGCTTTCACGCGCACTTTCACGTTGTAATCGATCACGCGTTTGACAGGTACCAGAACCTTCATTGGCGCATCTCTCCTTGGTTGCGACTCACACCCCCGTGCGAGTTCCTCGTTTTCTGAACGGTGGTTTACCCGCGACAGGGCAGCGGAAACAGTGCAAAATCGTCGCGTTCCGGCACAGGAACGCCGCGTTTTTTGTGAAATTCGGATTTCGGGGCAAAAGTTTCCGATGCGCTACGCGCACCGGAAGGTTTCAGCGGTTTGCGCCCGGCACCCAGAGCACATCGTCTTTGCCGCCGTTGTTGGCCGTACGGGCCGCGACAAAGAACCAGTCGCTGAGACGGTTGAGGTATTTCACTGCTGCCGGGTTGATCGCTTCCATCGTGGCCAGCTCGACACAGAGACGCTCGGCGCGACGGGACACCGTGCGGCAGACATGCAGGTGTGCTGCCAGAACAGAGCCACCGGGCAGGATGAAGCTGCGCAGCGCTTCGAGATCTGCGTTCATGGCATCGATCTCGCTTTCAAGTCTTTCGACCTGAGCATCCACCACACGCAGGGGGGGATATTCAGCCTCTGCATCGAGCTCCATATCGGGCCGGCACAGGTCTGCGCCGATGTCGAACAGGTCATTCTGAATGCGGCTCAGCGCTTTGTCGAGATCGCCAGTGGCTTCGAGCCGTGCGACGCCTACAAAGGAATTCAGCTCATCGGAGGTCCCGTACGCCGTCACCCGAAGTGAGTGTTTCGCCACGCGTGCGCCATTGCCCAGTGCGGTTTCGCCGGCGTCGCCGGTCTTGGTGTAAATTTTGTTCAGAACGACCATTCCCGGTCAGCCTCCTCAGTTGCGGAAGTAAACGTATATAAGGATCAGCAGGACGGCGATGAACTGTGCGCCGATACGCCAGCGCATCAGTTTGTTCGAGTTCTCCCGGTTGAATTTTCCGCCGCCTGCGAATCCGCCCAGCCCGAACATCAGGATGACGACGACGGCGAGACAGGCGATGACGACAAGTATGAATAGCGGGTCCACAGCAGATGTCCTTTTCTGGTTCGGCTTGCATGTAGGTGGCGCGGCGCGAAAGGCGAGGCCGGTGCGACGGGTAATCGTGGTTTCAGGTGCGTGACAAGACCCAGTCGAGCGCGCGGGTTGGCAGAATGCGGCGCAGTGTTCCCATGATATAGGTTGGGGTAGTCACGTAATAGCGCGGTTTCGGGCGTGGTGCGGTGAGTGCATGGCGCAGTTTTTCGACAACAGCTTCGGCTGGCAACTCGAATTTGTCAGGCCCGGTGCTGTGATAAAGGCGCTTGCGCAGCTTGTTTTCATAGACATCCCGCCGCGCCGAGTTCTGCCAGTCGATCCAGCGCTCGAAATGGGGGATGGAGTTTTCGCGGATCTTTGACGTGACTGGCCCGGGTTCAATCAGGACAAAATGCAGACCCGTATCGCGCATTTCGATCCGCATCGTGTCGGTGAGGCCTTCAAGAGCGAACTTCGTGGCATTGTATGCGCCGCGCCAGGGGAGCGTGATGAAGCCAAGGACGGACGAGCACTGAATGATACGCCCGTGACCCTGCCTGCGCATTACAGGGATCAGCGCGCGGGTCAGCTCATGCCAGCCAAAAAAGTTTGCCTCAAAGATCGCGCGCAGGGCGTCCGTTGGCAGATCTTCGACCGCTCCGGGCGTGCCGTGTGCGCCATTATTGAACAGCGCGTCAAGCGTGCCCCCTGTTGCATCCAGGACTTCCTTCAGACCGGCGGCGATCGTTGTGCTGTCCGTGTAGTCAATCAGCGGGCTTTCAAAACTTTCGGCTTTCAGCCTGTCGCAGTCTTCCTGTTTCCGGCAGGACGCAAAGACGCGCCAGCCATCATTGTGCAAGCCCGTCGCCGCTGCGTATCCGATACCCGAAGAACACCCGGTAATGAGAATCGATTTCTGCATGCTGGCCCCCTTTGGTCACCCGCAGGGAATGCCCGTTCCGGCTGAGCAGTGCAATGCCGTCAGTCGTTGAGCAGGAAATCTGCCATCCATCCCGCCGGGCTGCCATCGATCGGGCGCAGCTGCACCCATCCGGCACCGTTGTCGGCGATGATCTCGACCATGGCATCGCGCCGCAGCTGATTGACGACCTTGTATGCTGTGCCCGGACCACCGCGCACATTCACAAGATTACCTGCAACGGTACGGACATCGGGTGCAGGTTCTGCGTCCGATGAAGATGACGTGTTGCCGGGGAAAATCAGGCTTTCAATGGTGCCATCATCAGACGGTCCCGTGGGGGCGGCTTCCAACGAAAGACCGCGCGCAATAACGGGCGTTACAACGGCTTCGTCAGAGGCTGGGGCGAGTTTCTGCTCTGCTTCAAGCACGGGCTCCGGGGCAATGGCAGAGGTCGCGACGTCTTCAAAGGAAGTGAGGTTCAGCGCCGCGCGTGTCACAGTAACGCCCGTGTTCGCCTGGGCTGTACGAACCGGTTGAGGTTCCGGCTGCGCGGGGAGTTCGGCAACTGTCACAGGCGCTGGTGTTCTGTCAGCCGCGTCCTGTATCCGCTGCAGAACGGCAGCTTCGCGGGCCTTCGCCGGATCGAACGCGGCACCACCGCTCAGCTCGTAAAAGCCGAGGGTCAGAAATCCAAGTACAAGAACAAAAAACAACTTCATAACGTAACATCCCACTCCCTGAGGCTTCGGATCCTAGCACATCGTCAGCCGTGAAGGTTCCTATCAGACCGATTTTTTTTCCGGGAGTGGGAAAAACGCGGAAAAAACATCAAGCGTGCTGTGTTGCACTCATGTAACGACGCGCACGATATGCCGCTTGTCGCCCCTCAGGAGGCTCGTTACACAAGGGCAATGGCTGACGATACTGATACCTCCGAGCCGGTCTCCAGGGACCTTTCAGAACCGCTGCGCCGGGCGCTGGGCGAGCGCTATCTCACGTATGCGCTGAGCACAATTATGCACCGCGCGCTGCCGGATGCACGCGATGGGCTGAAACCGGTTCACCGCCGTATCCTGTATGCGATGCGCGAGCTGCGGTTGTCTTCGACCGGGGGATTCCGCAAGTCAGCGAAGATCTCCGGCGACGTGATGGGGAACTACCATCCGCACGGGGACGCTGCGATCTATGACGCGATGGCGCGTCTCGCGCAGGACTTCAACGTGCGCTATCCGCTCGTGGACGGACAGGGCAACTTTGGCAACATCGACGGCGACAACCCTGCCGCCAGCCGGTACACCGAGGCGCGCATGACGGCTGTGGCCGAGGCGTTGCTCGAAGGGCTGAACGAGAACGCGGTCGATTTTCGTGAAAACTATGACGGAACGCTGACTGAGCCCGTCGTGTTGCCGGCCCAGTTTCCAAATCTGCTGGCCAATGGCGCATCAGGGATTGCGGTTGGCATGGCGACCAACATCCCGCCGCACAACATCGCAGAGCTTTGCGATGCCTGCATCCATCTGATCAGAACACCGGATGCGCGCGACGATACGCTGTTGAATTATGTGCCCGGACCCGATTTCCCGACTGGTGGGGTGATCGTTGAACCGCCGGAAAATATCGCGACCGCCTACCGCACGGGCCGTGGCTCATTCCGGTTGCGGTGCCGGTGGGAAGTAGAGGATCTGGGCCGCGGTCAGTGGCAGATCGTTGTCACCGAGATCCCGTACCAGGTCCAGAAATCGAAACTGATCGAAAAGATCGCTGAAGTCATCCAGACCAAGAAAATCCCGATCCTGGCGGATGTCCGCGACGAAAGTGCAGATGACATCCGGATGATTCTGGAGCCCCGCTCCAAGAATGTGGATCCTGAAGTTCTGATGGGCATGCTGTTCCGGAATTCCGATCTGGAAGTACGGTTCTCGCTCAACATGAACGTGCTGATTGACGGCGTAACACCCAAAGTCTGCTCGATGAAAGAGGTGTTGCGCGCTTTCCTTGATCACCGGCGGGAAGTTCTGATCCGGCGCTCGACCCACCGGATGGAAAAGATCGATCACCGTCTGGAAGTGCTTGAAGGCTTTGTGATCGCCTTCCTGAACCTCGACCGTGTGATTGACATTATCCGCTATGATGATGACCCGAAGGCGGCTCTGATGCGCGAGGACTGGGGCAGGACCCATGTCCGGGCGCAGGACGAGGCGGACTATGTGTCGCCGCCGCCGGGCGAGGGCGAGCTGAGTGAGCTGCAGGCTGAGGCCATCCTGAACATGAGGCTGCGCTCGCTGCGCCGCCTTGAGGAGATGGAACTGCTGCGCGAGCAGGAAGCGCTGATGGAAGAGCGCGCGGGCCTTGAGGATCTTCTCGAGAACCCGTCTCTGCAGTGGGACAGCATTGCGGCCCAGCTGCGCGAAACCAAAAAGCAGTTTGGCAAGGACTGGGAAGGCGGCGCCCGCCGGACCGGATTTGCCGAAGCGGGCGAGGTCGAAGACGTCCCGATCGAGGCAATGATCGACCGCGAGCCGATCACCGTTGTCTGTTCTCAGATGGGCTGGGTTCGCGCGATGACCGGACACATCGATCTGAACCGCGAGCTGAAGTTCAAAGACGGCGATGGTCCCCGATTCATATTTCATGCGGAAACCACAGACAGGCTGCTCGTTTTTGGCAGCAACGGCCGGTTCTACACCGTCTCAGCCTCCAACCTGCCCGGCGGGCGGGGCATGGGCGAGCCGCTGCGTCTGATGGTCGACCTGCCGAATGAGGCGGACATCGTGACGATCCTCACGCACAGCCCGGATCGCAGGCTTCTGGTGGCCTCCAGCGCAGGCGACGGTTTTGTTGTTCCGGAAAACGACGTAATCGCGCAGACCCGCAATGGCAAGCAGGTGCTGAACGTCCGCGGGGACACCCGCGCGCTGGTGTGCAGACCGGTCAGCGGAAATAGTGTTGCCGTAGTGGGTGAAAACCGCAAAGTGCTTGTCTTTGACCTCGGCGAACTGCCCGAAATGGGACGCGGCAAAGGTGTACGTCTGCAAAAATACAAAGACGGCGGACTGTCGGATGCGACGACCTTTGACCGGGAAGAAGGCCTCAGCTGGCTGGATCCGGCGGGCCGCACCCGGACTGAGACCGATCTGGCAGAATGGACGGGCAAGCGGGCCAGTGCCGGACGCATGGCACCACGCGGTTTCCCGAGAGATAACCGTTTCACCTGACTGTCCCTTACTGGTCCCGCACCGCACCGGCATATGAACGCGGATCGTCCCGCGTCACAGGCGGGGTGCATTGCACTGGACCATGCCATGCGCTAGCACTTGATCAGGCAGGAAAAGAGGGCAGGTCATGATCAGAAAAGCAGTCTGGCTGCTGGGCGCGGTGGCGCTTTCAGCATGTGTCAACAGTTCGGATATCAATGAGCCGCCTGTGCCATTGGGAGACTTCAGCCTTGGGCACAACGTCGTGGTCGCGCCCAAGGTCGCAAAGGGCCCTGCAAGTCGCGAGGTTCCGGTTGATGAACTGACCGCTTCGATACAGTCGGCGATCGCCGAGAGATTTGACCGGTATGATGGCCCCAAGGACTATCACTTCGGCCTGAGCGTTGAAGCCTATGTGCTTGCACAGCCCGGTATCCCGGTCCTGCTCTCACCAAAATCAGCGATGATCGTGCAGTTGACTGTCTGGGACGATGCGCTGGGATCGAAGCTCAATACCGAACCGGAACAGATCACCGTACTCGAAGAGCTGTCTGGTCAGAATGTATTTGGCTCCGGACTCCTGAAAACCGGAGATCAGCAGCTCGAAGAGATGTCGCGCAGCGTCGCCAAGGCGATTGAAAATTATCTGCTGGCGCAGAAAGCCGAGTACGGCTGGTTCACCGAAAATGCAGTGACAGACACTGGCGAAGAGGAAGAACCGGCGGAGCGCTGAGCAACAGTGCACGTCGTGCTTGATTTTCCTGTCAGATGCCAATACATGCCGCGCCATGTGAACGACTGGGTCGCGGACGTGACCCCTCAGAAAAAAGGGCGCCACACTCATGGCAAAGGCAAAGTTTGAACGGACGAAACCGCACGTAAACATCGGCACGATTGGTCACGTTGACCACGGCAAGACGACGCTGACGGCTGCGATCACGAAGTATTTCGGCGATTTCCAGGCGTACGACCAGATTGACGGCGCGCCCGAAGAGAAAGCCCGCGGGATCACCATTTCGACGGCGCACGTTGAGTATGAGACGGAGAACCGTCACTACGCGCACGTGGACTGCCCGGGTCACGCGGACTACGTTAAGAATATGATCACCGGTGCGGCGCAGATGGACGGCGCGATCCTGGTTGTGAACGCAGCGGACGGCCCGATGCCGCAGACGCGCGAGCACATCCTGCTGGGCCGTCAGGTCGGCATCCCGCAGATCGTTGTTTACATGAACAAGGTTGACCAGGTTGACGACGAAGAGCTGCTGGAGCTGGTGGAAATGGAAATCCGCGAGCTGCTGTCCTCTTACGAGTACCCGGGCGACGACATTCCGGTGATCCCGGGTTCCGCGCTGGCGGCGATGGAAGGCAACAACCCTGAGATCGGTGAAGAGTCGATCAAAAAGCTGATGGCAGCTGTGGATGACTACATCCCGACGCCTGAGCGTGCGGTTGACCAGCCGTTCCTGATGCCGGTTGAGGACGTGTTCTCGATCTCCGGCCGTGGTACCGTTGTTACGGGGCGTGTTGAGCGTGGCGTGATCAACGTGGGCGACGAGATCGAGATCGTGGGCATCCGCGACACCAAAAAGACCACCTGCACAGGTGTTGAGATGTTCCGCAAGCTGCTGGACCGTGGTGAAGCGGGCGACAACATCGGCGCACTGCTGCGCGGCATCGACCGTGACGGCGTTGAGCGTGGTCAGGTTCTGTGCAAGCCGGGTTCCGTGACGCCGCACACCAAGTTTGAGGCGGAAGCCTATATCCTGACCAAGGAAGAGGGTGGCCGTCACACGCCGTTCTTCGCGAACTACCGTCCGCAGTTCTACTTCCGGACCACCGACGTGACCGGCACGGTTCAGCTGGGCGAAGGCACCGAGATGGTGATGCCGGGCGACAACGTGTCCTTTGGCGTTGAGCTGATCGCGCCGATCGCGATGGAAAACGGTCTGCGCTTTGCGATCCGCGAAGGCGGCCGCACCGTTGGCGCGGGCGTTGTGTCCAAGATCACGGAGTGATCCACGGACGCGCAAAGAAAAGCGTGTCCAGGATCACAGAATAACCCTGTGTGCGCGGCAGGGTCTCTGCCGTGTCAGAACTGACAAGCGGCACCCGGTATCCCCGGGTGCCGTTTTTTGTGCGGGGGGGGAAAGAGGCCACCGGTTTGATCCGATGGCCCCGAATTTCAGGAACCGCGGCAGGCGGCGCTGATCAGTAGCGGGTTACGTTGGGAGGAGACATAAACTGCACCTGATCCGTTGCGCCGATTTCCTGACCGGACAGGGGGTAATAGCCGGTATCAGCACAACCCATCAGAAGTGTGGACAGTGCGGTGATGATGGCGGTTGTTCTGAATGTCATAGCGGCATTTCCCTTATCCGTTTGTGAAAAATGAACCAGTTTACTCATTAGCGAACTTTAAGGTTTTCAGTCTCAACCGGTGTGTTACGTCCGGTATGACAACACTGTACACCGGCGCCGGAACCGATTCCGTAATGCAGTTCACACAGGCAGAAATTTTTTCGCAGGACGTAAAATGAAAGCCCGGAACGTCGGCTAGCGCCGCGGACGTTATGGCTGCTGACTACGCTTTTTCTTAACCGCCTGCGCGATCCCTCTTGAACAAGGGATGGAATCCTAATAGGCCACTCCGCGGTACAGGGGTTTAGCTCAGTTGGTAGAGCATCGGTCTCCAAAACCGAGGGTCGTGGGTTCGAGTCCCTCAGCCCCTGCCACCTCCAGCGACATCGCGATGAATATCACCGCTCCGGCAGGAGCCGTTGACGTTTTCCGGCCATCCTGGCGCCCTTCTTTTGCCCGATATGTGTCTGACCCTGTTTTTGGGAGGCGATACGAGGAATTGCGCATGTCGGCGGACGTCAATGCAGATTGTGGCACCGGAGAAACAGATCCTGAAACTGCCGCGGTGCGCGATCTGCTCTCGGCAGAGCAGGAAACCGCGTCTGACATTGAGGCGACAGATGCCGCCGTGAAGCACAGTGAAACACAGCGTTGGCCCGTCGCCGGTCGATTGATCAGCGCGGTCCGGAGCTACCGACCCGACAGGAGATCTGTCCTTCTGACGGCCGCTGTGCTTTTGGTGCTGCTGCAGCCGGGGCTGGTTGCAGGCATTGGACTGTTAATCCTGGCCAGCGTGCTTCTCGCCTATTTTGGCATGGGTCACGAAGCTTTCTGGGCGCGCGCGCTGGGATGTATTGCGATCCTGTGCCGATGGGCACCAGATACCGGTCGGGTGCTGCGTGTCCGCCTTTGGGTGGCAGCAAGGCGATGGAACCGGCTGACGGGCCTTTTGCCCGAAAGCCTGGCGCAGCGCCTGCGCCTGCCGGATGTGCGTGGGATCGCGGCTGCCACAGAACGCCATGATGCTGTCCTGACGGACAGACTGAGCAGGCTGTAGCAGCCAGACCCCGGGCGAAACATACTTGAAATCCCCTATGGCTCTGGCTATGTGCGACGGGCACAGCAAGCAGTCAGGTGATCCATGGCCATGAACCCGTTCCAGTTTATTCAGCAGACACGTGCCGAAGTGTCGAAGGTCGTGTGGCCCACCCGCCGCGAGGTGATGCTGACAACTGTGATGGTGTTTATCCTGTCGGCGCTCTTTGCGGTGTTTTTCGCAACCGTGGATATTATTATCCGGGGCGGGCTGCAGGCGGTGCTGACGATGTTCGGCTGAGGCTGAACGGCAGGCGTCAAAAATCACCGGAAACCTCTTGAAACATTGGGCTCTGCGGAGTATGCCGCAACCCTGACCAGAAACAGGGCGTGCGGCGATTCGTGTTGCGCGCCGATTTTTTGTTCTGGTGGGCGGGCGTAAGCGCCTGAAAAGCAGTGGAATTTACGACGTCACCGGCGTTGGAAAGCAGACAGGGATCAGGGATCAGATGGCAAAACGGTGGTATTCGGTCAGTGTCCTGTCGAACTTCGAAAAGAAGATCGCAGAGCAAATCCGTACATCCGTGGCCGAACAGGGCCTTGAGGACCAGATCGACGAAGTGCTGGTGCCGACCGAAGAAGTGATTGAAGTACGGCGCGGCAAGAAGGTGACGGCCGAGCGACGTTTTATGCCCGGCTATGTGCTGGTGCACATGGAGATGTCTGACAAAGGCTACCACCTGATCAACTCAATCAACCGTGTCACAGGCTTTCTTGGTCCGCAGGGGCGTCCGATGCCAATGCGTGATGCTGAGGTGAATGCCATCCTCAACCGCGTGCAGGAAGGCGAAGAAGCGCCGCGCACGCTCATCCACTTTGAAGTGGGTGAGAAGGTCAAGGTTGCCGACGGTCCGTTTGAAGACTTTGACGGCATGATCGAGGAAGTGGATGACGAAAACCAGCGCCTGAAGGTGTCGGTTTCGATTTTTGGCCGGGAAACCCCGGTCGAACTGGAATACACGCAGGTCAACAAGCAGACCTGATGTGTCAAAGCGTGGGAGGCGAGGGTGCCGCGGCATCCGGACCGGACCACGACAACACTGGCGGGTTGCCCGCCGATAAACCCGGACCGGCGCGCCGGCATGGGGTTGTAAAAGGAGAAGGCCAATGGCCAAGAAACTCGTTGGCAGCATGAAGCTGCAGGTGCCTGCGGGGCAGGCAAATCCATCCCCGCCCGTGGGCCCCGCGCTGGGTCAGCGCGGCATCAACATCATGGAGTTCTGCAAGGCATTCAACGCCAAGACTGCAGACATGGAGCCCGGCGCTCCGTGCCCGACCGTGATCCAGTATTACCAGGACAAATCCTTCACGATGGATATCAAGACGCCGCCCGCGTCCTACTATCTCAAGAAGGCTGCCAAAGTGAAATCCGGTGCAAACAACCCCAGCCGCGAGACTGTGGGCACGGTGACATCCAAGCAGGTCCGTGAGATCGCAGAAGCGAAAATGAAAGATCTGAACGCGAATTCTGTTGAAGCCGCGATGCAGATCATCCTGGGCTCCGCCCGCTCTATGGGCATCGAGGTGAAGTAAGATGGCGAAACTCGGTAAAAGAACCCGCGCAGCACGTGAAGCCTTTGCAGGCAAAGAGAATGTGACTGTCGAAGAGGCCGTCGCGCTGATCAAAGGCAATTCGAATGTGAAATTCGATGAGACTGTCGAGATCGCGATGAACCTCGGCGTTGACCCGCGTCACGCGGACCAGATGGTCCGTGGTGTGGTCGGTCTGCCCAATGGCACAGGCAAATCCGTTCGCGTTGCTGTTTTCGCACGCGGCCCGAAAGCTGAAGAAGCACAGGCCGCAGGTGCAGACATCGTCGGCGCCGAAGACCTGATGGAAACTGTTCAGGGCGGCAAAATTGAATTTGATCGCTGCATCGCAACCCCGGACATGATGCCGATCGTTGGCCGTCTGGGTAAAGTGCTTGGCCCCCGTAACCTGATGCCGAACCCCAAGGTTGGCACTGTGACCATGGACGTTGAGGCCGCCGTCAAGGCAGCCAAAGGCGGCGAGGTTC
This sequence comes from Roseobacter phycocola, assembly GCF_042055075.2. Taxonomy (GTDB): domain Bacteria; phylum Pseudomonadota; class Alphaproteobacteria; order Rhodobacterales; family Rhodobacteraceae; genus Roseobacter. The sequence goes on from NZ_CP194010.1 coordinate 4,028,080, forward strand.
AGTTCAAGGCTGAAAAAGGCGGTGTTGTGCACGCAGGTGTTGGCAAACTGTCCTTTGATGAAGCCAAGCTGGTCGAGAACATCCGTGCGTTTGTGAGCGCGGTCTCCCGGGCTAAGCCGACAGGTGCCAAGGGTGCTTACATGAAAAAAATCGCGCTGAGCTCCACAATGGGCCCCGGCGTCTCCGTTTCGGTCGATAACGCCGTAACTGAGTAACCAGATTTGGCGGGGTGACCCGCCAGATAGGCAGGGCCGATATACTGGTCCTGCTTCTGTCCGAGACGGAGGGTCCGGGGTTCGCGCCCCGCATAATTCCTTCCTGAGATGGGAAACGAGAAAATTCCGGCCTTCGGGCGGTTTTGGTCTCGGGACCCTGAATTGGACCCGAAACGGGTGCTGACCATCGCACCCTGAACTGAGCCGGGCAGGGGAACCTGCCCAATACTGGAGTGAAACTGTGGATAGAGCACAAAAAGAACAGCTGGTCGAAGAGCTCGGCCAGATCTTTGAAAGCTCTGGCGTCGTTGTGGTCAGCCACTACGCCGGTCTGACAGTTGCTGAAATGCAGGACCTGCGCGCCAAAGCACGCGAAGCGGGTGGGTCTGTGCGTGTTGCCAAAAACAGGCTCGCCAAGATCGCCCTTGAGGGCAAGCCATGCGCAAGCATCGCTGACCTTCTGACGGGTATGACCGTTCTGACCTATTCTGAGGATCCTGTGGCCGCGGCCAAGGTTGCTCAGGACTTCGCCAAAGGAAACGACAAGTTCGTCATCCTCGGCGGTGCAATGGGTGAGAACACACTGGACGTCGCCGGTGTCGAAGCCGTGTCCAAAATGCCGTCTCGCGAGGAGCTTATTGCTACCATCGCTGGCATGCTGGGCGCACCTGCATCGAACATCGCCGGGGCCATTGGCGCACCTGCAAGCAACATCGCATCCATCCTGTCCACCATTGAGGACAAGGCGGCTGCATAAGGCATCGTCAAACCGGCGTCGGGTTGAAAACGCGACGTTGGAACACACATATCGTTAACGGAAAGAGCTGAACATGGCTGATCTGAAAAAACTGGCAGAAGAGATCGTTGGTCTGACCCTGCTTGAAGCACAAGAACTGAAAACAATCCTCAAGGACGAGTACGGCATCGAGCCCGCAGCAGGCGGCGCAGTGATGATGGCTGGTCCTGCCGGCGACGCTGGTGGCGCAGAGGAAGAAAAGTCGGAATTCGACGTTGTCCTGAAAAACGCAGGCGCATCGAAAATCAACGTGATCAAAGAAGTTCGCGGCATCACCGGTCTGGGCCTCAAAGAAGCCAAAGACCTGGTCGAAGCCGGCGGCAAGATCAAAGAAGGCTGCGACAAGGCAGAAGCAGAAGAGATCAAGGGCAAGCTGGAAGCAGCTGGCGCCGAGGTCGAACTGGCCTGATCCGGTTTTCAGGGGAGCAGACGGTTTCCGTCTGAATACCCCGCCAGAAAAAATGAGCTGGACCCGGAGTTTTCCGGGTCCGGCTCAACCCGTCCTGGCAAGGGCCTTTCGACGAAGGCTTTTTCCCGGATGCGGTTCAATGGTCGGGAGGTTGCCGGTGGGACGGCAGCCAGAATGGACCGAAACGTATCTTCTCGTATGGGCGGAGAGCCGTGGCCCGACGGCAGCTCCGACCGGTGAGAACACTGAAAGGTGACAGCAGACATGGCGCAATCGTTCCTTGGCCAGAAACGTCTTCGTAAATATTATGGCAAAATCCGTGAAGTTCTGGATATGCCGAACCTCATCGAGGTACAGAAATCTTCCTATGACCTTTTCCTGAACTCCGGCGACGGGGAAACACCCAGCATCGACGAAGGCATTGCCAGCGTTTTCGATTCTGTTTTCCCGATCAAGGACTTCAACGAAACGGCGACGCTTGAGTACGTCAAGTACGATCTCGAGAAGCCGAAATACGATGTTGAGGAATGTCAGCAGCGTGACATGACCTACAGCGCGCCGCTGAAGGTGACGCTGCGTCTCATTGTGTTTGATGTGGACGAAGACACAGGTGCGAAGTCCGTCAAGGATATCAAGGAACAGGACGTATTCATGGGCGATATGCCCCTGATGACGCCTAACGGCACCTTCGTTGTGAACGGTACTGAGCGTGTGATCGTTTCCCAGATGCACCGCTCGCCGGGCGTGTTCTTTGACCACGACAAAGGCAAAACCCATTCCTCGGGCAAGCTGCTTTTCGCCTGCCGGATCATCCCGTACCGCGGCTCCTGGCTGGACTTTGAGTTCGACGCCAAAGACATCGTCTTTGCACGCATCGACCGTCGCCGGAAGCTGCCGGTCACGACGCTGCTTTATGCGCTGGGGCTCGATCAGGAAGGCATCATGGATGCCTACTACAAAACAGTCACCTACCGTCTCGAGAAGAACAAAGGCTGGGTCGCCCCGTTCTTCCCTGATCGTGTGCGCGGGACCCGCCCGACATACGATCTCGTAGATGCGGCGTCCGGCGAAGTCCTGTTTGAAAAAGGCAAGAAGGTCACGCCGCGCGCGGTCAAGAAACTGATCGACGAAGGCACAGTCACTGAACTGTTGCTGCCCTATGATCACATTGCCGGCAAATTTGTCGCCAAAGACATCATCAACGAAGAAAACGGTGCAATCTACGTTGAGGCCGGTGACGAACTGACGCTCGAATACGACAAGGACGGCACACTCATTGGCGGCACAGCCAAGGAGTTGGTCGACGCGGGTATCACCGAGATTCCGGTCCTCGACATCGACAACGTTAACGTTGGTCCCTACATGCGCAACACCATGGCGCAGGACAAGAACATGAACCGCGACACCGCGCTCATGGATATCTACCGCGTCATGCGCCCGGGCGAACCGCCCACCGTCGAAGCCGCTTCTGCGCTTTTTGACACGCTGTTCTTTGACAGCGAGCGTTATGACCTGTCGGCGGTTGGCCGCGTGAAAATGAACATGCGTCTGGCGCTTGACGCCGAAGACACGCAGCGCACCCTGCGCCGCGAAGACATCGTGGCCTGCATCAAGGCGCTGGTGGATCTGCGCGACGGTCGTGGTGATATCGACGACATCGACCACCTCGGGAACCGCCGGGTGCGTTCGGTTGGCGAACTGATGGAAAACCAGTACCGCGTTGGCCTGCTGCGCATGGAGCGTGCAATCAAAGAACGGATGTCGTCGGTCGAGATCGACACGGTGATGCCGCAGGATCTGATCAACGCCAAACCGGCGGCAGCAGCCGTGCGCGAGTTCTTTGGCTCCAGCCAGTTGTCGCAGTTCATGGACCAGACCAACCCGCTTTCCGAAGTGACGCACAAACGTCGTCTGTCGGCGCTTGGGCCGGGTGGTCTGACCCGCGAGCGCGCAGGCTTTGAGGTCCGCGACGTACACCCCACGCACTATGGGCGGATGTGTCCGATTGAAACGCCGGAAGGCCCGAACATCGGTCTGATCAACTCGCTGGCGACCTTCGCACGCGTGAACAAATACGGTTTCATTGAAACGCCCTACCGCAAGGTTGAAAACGGTCAGGTGACGGACGAAGTCCACTACATGTCCGCAACCGAGGAAATGCGCCACACAGTGGCTCAGGCGAACGCGAACCTCGATGAAAACATGAAGTTCGTGAACGAGCTGGTGTCGACGCGCCAGTCCGGGGACTACACGCTTGCGCCGTCCGAAAGTGTGGACCTGATCGACGTGTCGCCCAAGCAGTTGGTTTCGGTAGCGGCATCGCTGATCCCGTTCCTCGAAAACGACGACGCGAACCGCGCTCTTATGGGCTCGAACATGCAACGTCAGGCTGTGCCGCTCCTGCAGGCCGAGGCGCCGCTTGTCGGCACCGGTATCGAAGAAGTGGTCGCAAGGGATTCCGGTGCTGCCATCATGGCGAAACGTGCCGGTGTCATCGACCAGGTCGATGCCAGCCGTATCGTGATCCGGGCCACCGAAGATCTGGAGCTGGGCGACGCGGGCGTGGACATCTACCGTATGCGCAAGTTCCAGCGGTCGAACCAGAACACCTGCATCAACCAGCGTCCGCTGGTCAAAGTGGGAGACCGGGTGTCCAAGGGTCAGGTTGTTGCGGATGGTCCGTCAACGGATATGGGGGAACTGGCGCTCGGCAAAAACGTCGTCGTCGCCTTCATGCCCTGGAACGGCTACAACTATGAGGACTCGATCCTGATTTCTGAGCGTATTGCCCGTGACGACGTCTTCACCTCGATCCACATCGAGGAATTCGAAGTCGCTGCCCGTGACACCAAGCTCGGGCCGGAAGAGATCACCCGCGACATCCCGAACGTTGGCGAGGAAGCCCTGCGCAACCTCGACGAAGCGGGCATCGTTTATATCGGCGCAGACGTCGAGCCGGGCGATATCCTCGTGGGTAAAATCACTCCGAAGGGCGAGAGCCCGATGACACCGGAAGAAAAACTTCTGCGTGCCATCTTCGGTGAGAAAGCCTCCGATGTGCGCGACACCTCGCTGCGTGTGAAACCAGGCGACTTCGGTACGGTTGTGGAAGTACGGGTCTTTAACCGCCACGGTGTGGAAAAAGACGAACGTGCGCTGCAGATCGAGCGTGAGGAAATCGAACGTCTGGCCCGTGACCGGGACGACGAGCTCGCCATTCTTGACCGCAACATCTACGCGCGTCTGAAGTCGATGATCCTCGGCAAAGTAGCTGTCAAAGGCCCAAAGGGTGTGCCCGCGAACTCCGAGATCACCGAGGATCTGCTCGAAATGCTGACCCGCGGTCAGTGGTGGCAGCTGGCGCTCAAGGACGAGGCTGACGCTCAGGTGGTTGAAGCGCTGAACGAGCAGTACGAGATCCAGAAACGTGCTCTTGATGCGCGCTTTGAGGACAAGGTCGAGAAAGTCCGTCGTGGCGACGATCTGCCCCCGGGCGTCATGAAGATGGTCAAAGTCTTCGTCGCGGTGAAGCGCAAGCTGCAGCCGGGCGACAAGATGGCCGGTCGTCACGGGAACAAAGGGGTTATCTCCAAAGTGGTTCCCATGGAAGACATGCCCTTCCTTGCGGATGGTACACCGGTTGATTTCTGTCTGAACCCGCTGGGCGTGCCGTCGCGTATGAACGTCGGTCAGATCCTCGAGACACACATGGGCTGGGCCGCGCGCGGTCTCGGCATCAACGTGGACGAGGCGCTGCAGGAATACCGTCGGTCCGGCGACCTGACGCCAGTGCGTGATGCGCTGCATCACGCCTACGGTGAAAACGTCTATGACGAGGGTATCGCGGGCATGGACGAGGAGACGCTGATCGAGGCGGCGGGCAATGTTACACGCGGTGTGCCGATTGCAACGCCGGTCTTTGACGGTGCAAAAGAAGGCGATGTGAACGATGCGCTCAAACGTGCCGGCTTTAACGAGAGCGGTCAATCGATCCTCTTTGATGGCCGCACAGGCGAGCAGTTCGCGCGTCCTGTGACGGTTGGCGTCAAATACCTGCTGAAACTGCACCACCTGGTGGATGACAAAATCCACGCGCGCTCGACAGGGCCTTACAGCCTCGTTACCCAGCAGCCGCTGGGCGGCAAAGCGCAGTTCGGTGGCCAGCGCTTCGGGGAGATGGAGGTCTGGGCTCTGGAAGCTTACGGCGCTGCATACACCCTGCAGGAAATGCTGACCGTGAAGTCGGACGACGTTGCCGGACGGACGAAAGTCTATGAAAGCATCGTCAAAGGCGAGGACAATTTCGAGGCCGGTGTACCGGAATCGTTCAACGTTCTCGTCAAAGAAGTCCGGGGTCTCGGCCTCAACATGGAACTCCTGGATGCGGAGGAAGATGAGTGACGGGCTGATCCCCGTCACTTCACTCCCAACGCACCCCTTTCAAGGATTTGAAAATGAACCAGGAACTGACAAACAACCCGTTCAACCCGCTCACACCGCCCAAGGTGTTTGACGAAATCAAGGTGTCTCTGGCATCGCCCGAGCGCATTCTGAGCTGGTCTTTCGGGGAGATCAAAAAGCCTGAGACCATCAACTACCGGACCTTCAAGCCCGAGCGTGATGGCCTGTTCTGTGCGCGTATCTTTGGCCCGATCAAGGACTACGAATGCCTCTGCGGCAAGTACAAGCGCATGAAGTATCGCGGCGTTGTCTGCGAGAAATGCGGTGTGGAAGTCACGCTGCAAAAGGTCCGCCGTGAGCGGATGGGCCACATCGAGCTGGCCTCGCCTGTGGCACACATCTGGTTCCTGAAATCGCTGCCATCCCGCATCGGTCTCATGCTCGACATGACGCTGCGCGATCTGGAGCGGGTGCTCTATTTCGAGAACTACGTGGTGATCGAACCGGGCCTCACGGATCTTCAGTACGGTCAGATGATGACCGAAGAAGAGTACATGGACGCGCAGGACGCTTACGGCATGGACGCGTTTACCGCGAACATCGGTGCCGAAGCGATCCGCGAAATGCTGGCCGCCATCGACCTCGAAGCCGAAGCCGATCAGCTCCGTGAAGAGCTGAAGGAAGCCACAGGCGAGCTGAAACCTAAGAAGATCATCAAGCGTCTGAAGGTGGTTGAGAGCTTCCTGGAATCCGGCAACCGCCCGGAGTGGATGGTTCTGACCGTGATCCCTGTGATCCCGCCGGAACTGCGCCCGCTGGTGCCGCTTGACGGTGGTCGTTTCGCGACGTCCGACTTGAACGATCTCTATCGTCGGGTGATTAACCGGAATAACCGCCTGAAGCGTCTGATCGAACTGCGTGCGCCTGACATCATTGTGCGGAACGAAAAGCGGATGCTGCAAGAATCCGTTGATGCGCTGTTCGACAACGGTCGTCGTGGCCGCGTGATCACCGGTGCCAACAAGCGCCCGCTGAAATCGCTGTCTGACATGCTGAAAGGCAAGCAGGGTCGTTTCCGTCAGAACCTTCTGGGTAAACGCGTCGACTTCTCGGGCCGTTCGGTTATTGTGACCGGTCCGGAGCTGAAGCTGCACCAGTGTGGTCTGCCCAAGAAGATGGCGCTCGAACTCTTCAAGCCGTTCATCTACTCGCGGCTGGAGGCCAAGGGGCTGTCCTCGACGGTCAAGCAGGCCAAGAAGCTGGTTGAGAAGGAGCGCCCGGAAGTCTGGGACATCCTCGATGAGGTGATCCGCGAACACCCGGTGATGCTGAACCGTGCGCCGACGCTGCACCGTCTTGGCATTCAGGCGTTTGAGCCGGTTCTGATCGAAGGTAAGGCGATCCAGCTGCACCCGCTCGTATGTTCTGCGTTTAACGCCGACTTCGACGGTGACCAGATGGCCGTGCACGTCCCGTTGAGCCTTGAGGCGCAGCTGGAAGCGCGTGTTCTGATGATGTCCACAAACAACGTTCTGTCGCCTGCAAACGGTGCGCCGATCATCGTGCCGTCGCAGGATATGATCCTGGGTCTCTACTACACGACCCTGGAGCGCGAAGGCATGCCGGGCGAAGGTATGGTATTCGGGTCTGTCGAGGAAGTGCAGCACGCACTGGACGCAGGGCTTGTGCACCTGCACTCCAAAATCACCGCGCGGATCATGCAGATCGACGAAAACGGCATGGAAGTGATGAAGCGGTTTGAGACCACACCGGGCCGTATCCGCCTCGGCGCTCTGCTGCCGCTGAACGCCAAGGCGCCGTTCGAGCTGGTGAACCGTCTGCTGCGCAAGAAAGAAGTGCAGCAGGTCATCGACACCGTCTACCGTTACTGCGGTCAGAAGGAATCCGTCATCTTCTGTGACCAGATCATGACCATGGGTTTCCGTGAAGCGTTCAAAGCCGGGATTTCCTTCGGCAAAGACGACATGCTGATCCCTGACACCAAATGGCCGATCGTCGAAGAGACGCGCGAGCAGGTGAAGGATTTCGAACAGCAGTACATGGACGGCCTGATCACTCAGGGCGAAAAGTACAACAAGGTTGTCGATGCCTGGTCGAAGTGTAACGACAAGGTCACCGATGCGATGATGGGCTCGATCTCCGCCAGCCAGCGGGACGAGGCCGGTGCCGAACAGGAACCGAACTCGGTCTACATGATGGCGCACTCCGGTGCCCGTGGGTCGGTTACCCAGATGAAACAGCTCGGCGGGATGCGCGGCCTGATGGCCAAGCCGAACGGCGACATCATCGAGACACCGATCATCTCGAACTTCAAGGAAGGTCTGACCGTTCTTGAGTACTTCAACTCCACCCACGGCGCCCGTAAGGGTCTGTCGGATACCGCTCTGAAAACAGCGAACTCCGGTTACCTGACACGCCGTCTGGTTGACGTTGCGCAGGACTGCATCGTGCGTATGAACGACTGCGGCACCGAGACATCGATCACCGCTGTTGCAGCGGTCAACGATGGTGAGGTTGTGGCCTCGCTCTCCGAGCGCATTCTGGGCCGCGTTGTGGCCGAGGACATCATGCGTCCGGGTTCGGATGAGGTGATGGTTGCTGCCGGTACGCTGGTGGATGAACGGATGGCCGATGCAATCGAAGAGGCCGGTGTGGCATCTGCACGTATCCGCAGCCCGCTGACCTGTGAGGCCGAAGAGGGCGTCTGTGCCATGTGCTACGGCCGTGACCTGGCGCGCGGTACGATGGTGAACACCGGTGAGGCTGTCGGTATCATCGCGGCACAGTCCATCGGTGAGCCTGGTACACAGCTGACCATGCGGACCTTCCACATCGGCGGTGTTGCGCAGGGTGGTCAGCAGTCCTTCCTTGAGGCAAGCCATGACGGCAAAGTCGTGTTCGAGAACGCACAGACGCTTGAGAACACTGCTGGTGAGACCATGGTCATGGGCCGCAACATGAAGCTCATCATTCAGGATGAGAACGGCGAGGAACGTGCCAGCCACAAGGTCGGCTATGGTTCCAAGCTCTTTGTGAAGGATGGCCAGGACATCGCACGGGGCGACAAGCTCTTTGAGTGGGATCCCTACACGCTGCCGATCATCGCGGAGAAATCCGGTACATCGAAGTTCGTTGACCTTGTCAGCGGTATCGCTGTACGGGACGAGACCGATGACGCGACAGGGATGACCCAGAAGATCGTGATCGACTGGCGTGCGGCACCGAAGGGCAACGAGCTCAAGCCCGAAATCATCCTGGTGGATGGTGACGGCGAGCCCGTGCGCAACGATGCGGGCAACCCTGTAACCTATCCGATGTCTGTGGACGCGGTTCTGTCTGTCGAGGACGGCGCCGAAGTGCAGGCCGGTGACGTTGTCGCGCGTATCCCGCGTGAGGGTGCCAAAACCAAGGACATCACCGGTGGTCTGCCGCGTGTGGCCGAACTCTTTGAGGCACGTCGTCCCAAAGATCACGCCATCATCGCGGAAATCGATGGTTATGTCCGCTACGGCAAGGACTACAAGAACAAGCGTCGTATCGCGATCGAAAGCTCCGAGGATCCGGATCACAAGGTCGAGTACATGGTGCCCAAGGGCAAACACATCCCGGTTGCGGAAGGTGATTTTGTCCAGAAGGGTGACTACATCATGGACGGTAATCCGGCACCGCATGACATCCTGGCCATTATGGGTGTCGAGGCGCTGGCGGATTACATGATCGACGAAGTTCAGGACGTCTATCGCCTGCAGGGTGTGAAGATCAACGACAAGCACATCGAAGTAATCGTGCGTCAGATGCTGCAGAAGTGGGAAATCCAGGACAGCGGAGACACCACGCTGCTTAAGGGCGAACATGTGGACAAGCAGGAATTCGATCAGGCCAACGAAAAGGCCCTGTCGAAAGGCGGCCGTCCCGCTCAGGGCGAACCGATCCTGCTTGGCATCACCAAGGCGTCGCTGCAGACACGCAGCTTCATCTCGGCGGCGTCCTTCCAGGAGACCACCCGCGTTCTTACCGAAGCCTCTGTGCAGGGTAAGAAGGACAAGCTTGTTGGTCTCAAAGAAAACGTCATCGTGGGCCGCCTGATCCCGGCCGGTACCGGTGGCGCGACCATGAAAGTCCGCCGTGTGGCTCAGGACCGTGACAATGTTGTCATCGAAGCCCGTCGTGAAGAAGCCGAAGCTGCAGCAGCGCTGGCAGCACCGGTGATGGAAGACGACATGGTGGGCGGCGATGTGTTCGACACGATCATTCCGGCGGATGAAGACAGCCGCGACTGAGATCGCATGAAATGAAAACGGAAGGCCCCCGCAGGAATATCCTGCGGGGGCTTTTCTTTGGGCGGTGTGCGGTGTTTTGTACGCGCAGTGCAGGAACGAAGGCAGGTCATGACGGTGCGAATAAATATAGCGGGCTTGATGCGGCCTTCCGTCCGGATCAACGGTTCCGGCCCCGTCCTCCATGACATGAGGATGCGCTGACCATGTCACCCAATCTCATCGGTGCACTTCTGATGATGGCCTCAATGGCCTGTTTTACGTTTAACGATGCGCTTATCAAAATGACGGATGGCGCGTTGCCGCTCTTTCAGCTGCTGTTCCTGCGGGGCATTCTGGCCAGCCTGCTGATCTTTCTGATGGCCCGGGCGCGGGGAGCCTTGCGTGGCCCGGTCGCTCCAATGGACCGCATGATGATCGCTGTCAGGTCCCTGTCCGAGGTGGGTGCCGCCTATTTCTTTATCTCTGCGCTGCTTAATATGCCGCTGGCTAATGTGACGGCTATTCTGCAGATCCTGCCGCTGACCGTGACGCTGGGGTCAGCTCTGTTTTTCCGCGAAGCCGTCGGCTGGCGCCGGATGCTGGCAATTGTCATCGGGTTCGCCGGCATGCTGATGATCGTACGCCCTGGCAGCGATGGGTTCTCGCTGTGGTCGGTTTATGCATTGATTGCAGTGCTCTGCGTGACGGTCAGGGATCTGTCGACGCGGAGGTTGTCCGGTGATGTGCCGTCTTTGCTGGTCACGCTGTCCGCCTCCGTCACGGTTCTGGTGGCATCGGGTCTCGCCTCGCTGACCACTGAATGGGCCCCTGTGACGCCAACACTGGCCTGGCTGCTGGGGGGATCGTCGGTGTTCATTGTGGGGGGGTATTTCTTCTCGGTGCAGGTCATGCGGGCCGGGGATGTGTCGTTTATTGCACCATTCCGATACACCGGTCTGATCTGGGCGCTTCTGCTGGGGTGGGTTGTCTTCGGCGACTGGCCGTCCGGGATGACACTGGCTGGTGCGGCAATCATCGTTGCAACCGGCCTCTTCACACTCTACCGCGAACGCAGCCTGATGCGCGGCTGAAACAATGCGGCCGGGCAGGAGAGAACGCCTGCCGTTCCACATACTTTTGACCCGGTATCAGAGGGCAGCACGCCCTGTTGACACCTGATCCGACTCCTTTTATACGCGCGGCATCCCGGAGACAGGGGTCGCTCTGTTCTCTGAAATCAAAATGCAGTGGTCACGATCCGGTCTAATGCTGACCCGATCCTCTGTAGCCTCACCGCGTCGTTTTCCCCGGTACGGAAACGGAAGCGGTTTTTTTGTTGTCGTATGGATATGCGGCGAGAAATAAACGCGCTTTCTGCGCAAGCCCGGGTCATGGACGCGTGATCTGTCGAAACTGAAACCCGCATGGGGTCGTCCCTGTGCACGTATTATGAGCTAAACGGGGAAAGAACCGGAATGCCAACGATCCAGCAGCTGATCCGCAAACCGCGGCAGCCGAAAATCAAACGTTCGAAGTCCATGCACCTGCAGGAATGCCCGCAGAAGCGTGGCGTCTGTACACGTGTCTACACAACCACACCGAAAAAGCCGAACTCGGCGATGCGGAAGGTTGCCAAGGTACGCCTGACAAACGGCTTCGAAGTCATCAGCTACATCCCGGGCGAAAGCCACAACCTTCAGGAACACTCTGTGGTTCTGATCCGTGGCGGCCGTGTCAAAGACCTTCCTGGTGTGCGTTACCACATCCTGCGCGGTGTGCTTGATACACAGGGCGTCAAAGACCGTAAGCAACGTCGTTCGAAATACGGCGCGAAGCGTCCGAAGTAAGGAGAGACCAAGATGTCCCGTCGCCACGCAGCCGAAAAACGCGAAGTCCTGCCCGACGCCAAATATGGCGATCTGGTTCTGACAAAATTCATGAACAACCTGATGATCGACGGCAAGAAGTCGGTCGCAGAACGTATCGTATACAACGCCCTCACACGCGTTGAGACAAAAATCAAACGCGCCCCTGTCGAAGTCTTCCACGAAGCGCTCGACAACATCAAACCTTCCGTCGAAGTCCGTTCGCGCCGGGTTGGTGGTGCGACATACCAGGTTCCTGTCGAAGTGCGCCCCGAGCGTCGCGAAGCCCTGGCAATCCGCTGGCTGATCAAAGCCTCCCGCGCGCGCAACGAGAACACCATGGAAGAGCGCCTCGCAGGCGAGCTTCTGGACGCTGTTCAGTCCCGCGGCACCGCGGTGAAAAAGCGCGAAGACACCCACAAAATGGCAGACGCCAACAAAGCGTTCAGCCACTACCGCTGGTAAACACGTCGCGCCCCCCGGGGGCGCGATTATCCGTTTTTAGATATCCTGAGGAAGCAGCCCCATGGCACGCGACTATCCGCTCGACCGCTACCGCAACTTCGGCATCATGGCGCACATTGATGCCGGCAAAACGACCTGTTCGGAACGTATCCTGTATTACACAGGTAAATCCCACAACATCGGTGAGGTGCACGATGGTGCGGCCACCATGGACTGGATGGAGCAGGAGCAGGAGCGTGGCATCACGATTACTTCTGCGGCGACAACCACGTTCTGGGAGCGTACCGAAGACGGCTCCACTGCGGACACTCCCAAGCACCGCATGAACATCATCGACACCCCCGGCCACGTTGACTTCACCATTGAAGTTGAGCGTTCGCTTGCCGTTCTCGACGGCGCGGTTGCCGTTCTGGACGCAAACGCCGGTGTTGAGCCGCAGACAGAAACTGTCTGGCGTCAGGCCGACCGCTACAAGGTGCCGCGTATCGTGTTCGTCAACAAGATGGACAAGATCGGTGCGGACTTCTTCAACTGCGTTCACATGATCCAGGACCGTACAGGCGCAACACCCTGTCCGATTCAGATTCCGATCGGTGCTGAGAACGAGCTCGAAGGCATGGTTGACCTGATCACCATGGAAGAGTGGGTCTGGGCCGGTGAAGACCTTGGTGCGTCCTGGGAGAAACGCCCTGTCCGTGACAGCCTGAAAGAGCAGGCCGAAGAGTGGCGCGGTAAGATGATCGAAGTCGCCGTCGAAATGGACGACGATGCGATGATGGAATACCTCGAAGGCAACGAGCCTGACGTGGAAACACTGCGCAAGCTGATCCGCAAAGGCACGCTTGAAATCGCCTTCATCCCGGTTCTGTGTGGTTCGGCGTTCAAAAACAAAGGTGTCCAGCCGCTGCTGAACGCTGTGATCGACTACCTGCCGAGCCCGCTCGACGTTGTTGATTACATGGGCTTCAAACCCGGTGACGAAACGGAAACACGTGACATCGCCCGCCGCGCGGACGACGAAATGGCTTTCTCCGCGCTGGCGTTCAAAATCATGAACGACCCGTTCGTTGGGACGCTGACGTTCACACGGATCTATTCCGGTGTTCTCAACAAGGGTGACACGCTGCTGAACTCGACCAAAGAGCGCAAAGAGCGTGTTGGCCGGATGATGATGATGCATTCGAATGACCGTGAGGAAATCACAGAAGCATTCGCGGGCGACATTATCGCGCTGGCAGGTCTGAAAGACACGACAACCGGTGACACGCTTTGTGCTGTCAACGACCCGGTCGTTCTGGAAACCATGACCTTCCCGGATCCGGTAATCGAGATCGCGGTTGAGCCGAAAACCAAAGCCGACCAGGAGAAAATGTCCACAGGTCTGGCGCGTCTGGCGGCAGAAGACCCGTCCTTCCGTGTTGAGACAGATCTCGAATCCGGTCAGACGATCATGAAGGGCATGGGTGAACTTCACCTCGACATCCTCGTTGACCGTCTGAAGCGTGAATTCAAGGTTGAGGCGAACATCGGTGCGCCGCAGGTTGCCTATCGCGAGACGATCTCGAAAGAGGCAGAGATCACCTACACGCACAAGAAGCAGTCGGGTGGTTCGGGTCAGTTCGCGGAGGTCAAGATGATCCTCATGCCGACCGAGCCGGGCGAAGGGTATTCCTTCGAGAGCCGCATCGTTGGTGGTGCTGTTCCGAAAGAATACATCCCGGGCGTTGAAAAGGGTATCCAGTCGGTGATGGACTCCGGTCCGCTGGCGGGCTTCCCCGTGATCGACTTCAAGGTCGCGCTGATCGACGGTAAATTCCACGACGTTGACTCCAGCGTCCTGGCGTTCGAGATCGCAGCACGTATGGGTATGCGCGAAGGCATGAAGAAAGCCGGCGCAAAACTGCTTGAGCCGATCATGAAGGTCGAGGTGGTCACACCTGAAGAGTACACCGGTGGTATCATCGGCGATCTCACATCCCGTCGTGGCCAGGTGCAGGGTCAGGACACCCGCGGCAACGCGATTGCCATTGACGCTTTTGTACCGCTGGCAAACATGTTCGGCTACATCAACACACTGCGTTCGATGTCGAGCGGTCGGGCGAACTTCACCATGCAGTTCGACCACTACGAGCCGGTGCCGCAAAACATCTCCGACGAGATCCAGGCAAAATTCGCATAAACCTGCTGCCCCGCCAGGGGCAGCAAACCATTCCGGCGGCGGATGCTGCCAACCAGAACACCTAAGGAGGCCA